>JBDSIC010000347.1:0-6278 GCA_039918195.1 Mucilaginibacter sp. | reverse complement strand
AGCGGGTTTAACAGTACCGCTATGAAAACTGCGAACGCCAACGGCACCAGTATATCCGCAAGCAATGCAAATACATAAAACATCAATATAGCGCCGAATAATATAACGGTGCTTTTTAAATAAAAAGGGTATTCTTTAGCGGCCATTTACGTTGAGTTAAGTGATGTATATAATACCAATTTAGGCTAATTGTTTCACATAAATGACAGGTGTAAATATTCGCCCGGAAATTTCACCGCCAAAAACCACCCGCTTACCGATTTGTTTAAACGTGCCGCCAATTTTATGTTGGCTTAGTATAAATGTTATATTAGTTTTGGATCATCAAATAACATTCAAAAATAACATGAGCAACAATATAGAATATAAAAAAGATCCCAACAACGGCAAATCCATCGCAGGGGTTATCCTGCTGGTGGTGGGCGCGGTTCTTTTATTCCGGCAATTAGACTTTTTCTTTTTTCCCGGCTGGCTGTTTGGCTGGTACTGGTTTTTAATATTACCAGGCTTGTACATAGGCCTTAAAAGCAACTTTCAAAAACCTACCTGGTTTATTTTAGTACTAATGGGCTTCGTATTTATGGCTAAAGATGCCTTAAGCGCTTCAGACGGCATCATATGGCCGGTAGCGTTTATCATTTTCGGTATATGGATGATATTAAGGCGGAACAATAAATACGATAACGACAAATGGCAAAAATTTGAGAACGGTTTTAAAAAAAAGCAGCCTGCCGTATTCCAGTACCCCGAGCCGGTAGTTGATTATACGGTAAAGGATGAAACTGCAGACCCTGCTGCAGCAGCAGAACAGCCAAACCCAACTGACATACCGCCCCACAGGCCCTATGGTGATGATTCCCTTAATGCTACGGCCATATTTGGCGGTGTTGACAAGATCATCCTGTCGAAGAATTTTAAGGGAGGCGACATCGTGAACATATTTGGCGGCACCGAGCTTGACTTTACCAAGGCCGATATTGATGGCTATGTGGTGATAGAAATTACGCAGGTATTTGGCGGCACCAAACTGATCGTTCCGCCGCACTGGCACGTTATATCTGATATGGCATCCATATTCGCATCTGTAGATGATAAAAGAAAACACTTTAGTACCGCTGTAAACAACGACAAAGTATTGGTAATAAAAGGTGTTTCGATATTCGCGGGCGTTGATATCCGCAGCTATTAATCCTATTACAAAAACTAAAACTAACTGACAATGAACTGGTACGTAACAAAATTGATCTTCCGCATCATCAGCGGCGACGGCGATCATCCTGCACAATTTGATGAGCAATTAAGGCTGATAAATGCCGATACAGAGCAAACAGCTTTTGAAAAAGCCAACAGGATAGGTGCCGATATACAGGACAGCTTTAGCAAATTGCAAAAGCAAGTAGTAAAATGGCAGTTTGTAGATGTTACCGAAGTAAACCCTTTAAACGGTTTAACCGACGGCACCGAACTGCATTACCAGATACATGAGGCGCCTGATGCCGACCTGTATATAGCCTGGGCACACCACCGTTCGGCATTGTTAACTGTAAAAAACTAAAGTTTTGGCCATACCAAAAGCAGCAGTATCACGATTATACCTGGCGTTTGCAGTTTGCGGCGTGGCCTGGGCCGCGCTGCAAACTTATATTGTGCACAGCTTCGGGTTTGATTGGTATATGGCCGCTTTTGACGGGGCTGCAAGCGCTGTACTGCTAACCGGTGCATGCTGGCTCATCAACAATAATCTACGCTACTACCAACCGGGTAAAGGCAGCTACATTAACCTGTTTATCTGGTGCCTTGCCCTGGCGGCTATCTGCGCGGCCGGCGGCCGTTATGTTTTGCCGCTGCTAAAGCCCGGTAACGTTTACTTGATCTTCCTGCAACGCTCGTTAGAGATACGCTTTTTCACCAACTTTTTGGCCATCGGCTGGATGGCTATGCTTAGCGCCATCTACTTTTCGCAGCTGGAACAAAAAGAGTCGGAAAAACGAAAGTCAGAAGCCGAAAAGATGGAACGCGATGCCGAGCTGTATAACCTGCGCCAGCAATTGCAGCCGCACTTTTTATTTAACAGCCTTAACTCCATTAACGCGCTCATCGGTTTTAAACCCGAACTGGCGCGTACCATGATACACCAGCTATCCGACTTTTTACGGGGTACCCTGCGCAAGGACGACCAGCAAAAAGTAACGCTGACCGAAGAGCTGGCACACCTTAACTTATATCTTGAAATTGAAAAAGTACGCTTCGGCCACCGCCTGCAAACCGAAGTAAGCTGCGACCGGAATTGCGGCGAGGCCATTATGCCTGCCATGCTGTTACAGCCTATAGTAGAGAACGCCATCAAATTTGGTTTGTATGATACTACCGGCGATGTTGTGGTAAGCATACGCGGCGAAATTGATGGCAGCAATTTGGTTTTAATGGTGCAAAATCCGTACGATCCGCAAACTTCCAGGCCTAAACAGGGCACCGGTTTTGGGCTGCGCGGGGTACAGCGCAGATTATATTTATTATTTGCACGCAATGATTTGATTGAAACTCATGCAAATGATAATATATTTACAACCATAATTAAAGTACCACAGGCATGAAACGCGCGCTAATTATTGATGACGAACCATTGGCACGGATGGTTGTAATGGAATATCTGCAGGAGTTTAAGGACCGTATTGAACTGATACAGGAGTGCGGCGATGGTTTTGAAGGCCTTAAAGCCATACAACAGCACCAGCCCGACCTGATATTTTTAGATGTGCAGATGCCCAAAATAACCGGTTTCGAAATGCTTGAACTGGTTGACCAACCCCCGTCTGTAATATTTACCACCGCTTTTGACGAATATGCCATAAAAGCCTTTGAGGCACATGCCGTTGACTACCTGTTGAAACCCTTTAGTAAAGAGCGCTTTATTAAAGCTATAGAAAAGTTCCTGGCCCTGTCGGCAGATGCCAAACCGGCTAAGCAAACAGAAAAGCTACTGGATGAGGTTTCGCAGTCGGCCGCGCAGCACGAGCGTATTGTAGTAAAAACAGGAACAAAGGTTAAGATAATACCTGTACGGGATGTTTTATACCTGCAGGCTGATGACGATTACGTAAGTATCATCACCGCGGAGGGCTCATACCTTAAAAATAAAACCATGAGCTTTTTTGAGCAAACGCTTGACCCCCGCCAGTTTGTACGCGTGCACCGCTCCTATATATTAAGTGTGTCAGAAATTACCCGTATTGACCCGTTTGAAAAAGATTCGCACCTGGCCATCCTAAAATCGGGTGCGAAGATACCGGTAAGTAAAACCGGGTACACTAAACTTAAACAAGTGTTAGGTATCTGATTTTTTACATTATGCGTTCCAACTCATATTAACCTACACGATAAAAACTACCACACTTTTTAAGAATATTTATTGCTTATAAGCATAACTTATTGCATATTAGCATCATAATACAAAAAACACATCAAAAATTCTTATCCGGGTAATTGATCCGGGCAAAATAATCCACTACAATTGGTTATTTCAATTTTTGGTAAGGATTTTGCTACATAAGGGTAATATTAGCTGAACCATCATCAATTAATATTGGCCTTAGTGCTAATTTTTAAACATTATCTTGTAAATAGTACGTATGGAGATTGATGAAGGGTACAATATTTCGACCGTTGTGCCTGATAATTCCGGTATTGACTTTGAAAAAAGCGTAGGGATTTGGGAGTATGACATCAACGATCATGTTGTAAAATGGTCGGACGGTTTCTATAAAATCCTTGGATATACTCCGGAGGATATAGAAAGCACGTATGCTATATTTTTTGACTACCTGTTGTATCACGAAGATAAGGCCACCTTCATGAACTTTATCAATAACAGGCTGCCAAACTCCAAACCTACAGTACAAATACGATTATTAACAAAAGAATTTGGCTACCAGTGGTTCGAAAGCACCCTTGGCCGTTTCAGCGATAAGTTTAACCACAAAATTTCAGGTTCTATTATCAATATCCACCAGTATAAACTGTTCGAACTAAAGTTTATTAAGAAGGATGTTACCTTGCACGAAAACGAGAAGGTTACCAGTGTTGGCAACTGGCAGCTTGACCCATATACCAAAGAGCTTAGCTTATCAAAAGAGTTTTACAATATTTTTGAGTACAAAGACCAAATTAAGGTAAGCATAGAAGCATTCGTAGATTCTTTTGACAAACCACACAAGCAGGTCATCTCAAAAGCCATTGAAGAACTTATTAAGCTAAGCAAACCATTTGACCTGGAATTGGTGGTTAAAACGGTAAACAAAAATAAGCTTTGGGTAAGGGTAAAAGGCACCGCTTTAATTGACGATTATGGCAACTGCGTGCTTATTAAAGGTATACTGCAGGATATAGATAAAAATAAAAGCAAAGAAAACTCCCTGCAAACAGATTTGGATGTTTTAACAGAGCAAAACAAGCGGCTGCAAAACTTTGCCTACATCATTTCGCATAACTTACGTTCGCATTCGGGCAACCTGCAAACGATGATAAAGATGTATGATGAAACAGATGGGGAGGAAACAAAGACAGAAATACTAACCCAGATAAAAAACGTAACCGATAGCCTTACAAAAACTATTGAGCACGTAAACGAAATAGTTAAGATACAAACAGATAGGCCTAAGGATATACGAGAGCTTGATTTCTTATCTATATTTAAAAGCATATTCGCTGTGTTGCGTAATAACATCAGTTCGGTAAACGCGCATTTAGAGTATGATTTTAGCCGCGCGCCAAGCGTGCACTATTTACCGGCATACCTGGAAAGTATTTTTCAGAACATGATAACCAATGCCATAAAATACAGGCACCCTGACCGTACCCCGCACATCAGGTGCTTCTCATATACCATAAACGACCAAATATATTTGGTATTTGAAGATAACGGCATAGGTATAGACCTGGAGCGCCACGGCGAAAATGTTTTCGGGCTATATAAAACGTTTCACCAAAATACCGACTCAAGAGGCGTTGGCCTGTTTATAACCCGCAACCAAATAGAAGCACTCGGTGGCACTATCGATATTGAAAGCACCGTGAACGTGGGAACGAGGTTTGTTATCAGGTTAACCAAGTAATTACCAGGCACCATGCCGGTTGCAGAAGTTATACAAAGCCTTAAAAAACTTAGCGACCCTGCCCGCATCGACGGCATGAAACGTTATGGCATTGATACCTCGAAAGCCATAGGTGTAGCTATACCCGATGTAAGGCGCTTAGCCCGATCATACAAAAAAGACCAGGAATTATCCCTTAAACTTTGGGCCACCGGTATACACGAGGCCCGCATACTGGCATCTATTATTGGCGACCCCGCGCAGGTTACCGAAAAGCAAATGGACGCGTGGACAAAGGAATTTAACTCTTGGGATGTATGCGACCAGGTGTGCGGTAACTTATTCGACCGTACACCCTTTGCCGTTGATAAGGCATTTGAATACAGCAAACACGAAGAAGAATACATTAAGCGCGCCGGCTTTGTTTTAATGGCCGAACTGGCTGTTCACGCTAAAAACATGGATAACGAGGTTTTCCTGTCATTCTTCCCGGTGATGGAACGCGAGGCAAACGATAACCGCAACTTTGTTAAAAAGGCTGTAAACTGGGCATTAAGGCAAATAGGCAAACGTAATAGTATATTGCAAAAAGCAGCTGTTGAAACCGCAAAACGCATGTTAAAACAGGATAGCAAAGCCGCCAAATGGATAGCGACCGACGCGTTAAAAGAACTTGAAAACAGGGTTTTAAAAAAATAGGATTATTGCTCCGTGGCTTTTTCGCGCACTATTATAAAAACATCCTCGTTATCCTTTTTCATCAGGTATTTTTCGCGGGCGAATTTTTCTAACTGCTGCGGGTTTGAAGATAATTCGTCAAGGTCTTTGGTTACCTTATCCGTTTCCTTTTGGTAAAAATCGCGTTCCTGCTTTAGCTTGTCAAGCTGCTGGTGATATTCGTAATGCGAAAGCAGGTCGTTCCGGTCAAAAAATACCAGCCATACCACAAAGGCTACTGTAACCAGGAAGAATTTGTTACTTACAAGGGCGATGAGGCGCTTCATGTTTACGGGATATGTAAATTTCATTTAAAGCTATTTAAAAAATACGGCAGCTGCAAATATGATTATTAACTTATCCACATCAAAATTCAGCCCCCTCTAAGTCTCCCCCTTTGGGGGAGACTTTTAAAAGGGAATTTTTTCAAGTCCTCTCCTTTGGAGAGGATCCGATAGCTATCGGATTAGG
>JBDSIC010000346.1:0-2770 GCA_039918195.1 Mucilaginibacter sp. | reverse complement strand
AGCCTGATATCATGACCATGCGTATAGCTTATTTTACACTTGGCGGTAAACTAATAGACCCCGGCAAGCTAAAACAGGGCACCGATTTTGTGGCGCAGGTAACCATTAAAAATCCCGGCAAGCGTGGCCGTTATGATAACCTTGCACTGACACAAATATTCCCGTCGGGCTGGGAAATTTTGAATAGCCGGATGCTGAACAGTGATGAAGCATTTAAATCATCACCATCTGACTACCGGGATATACGTGATGATCGGGTGAACACTTATTTTAGTTTATCCGCAGGGCAGGAAGTAACTTATTATGTGATGCTTAACGCGGCTTATGCGGGCAGCTATTATTTACCGGCCACCTACTGCGAGGCCATGTACAATGCATCGATAAACGCATTGATAAAAGGGCAATGGGTTGAGGTGTTGAAGTAAAATTTTTTTATTAATTTAAGTAAAGAACGCTTATGGATACATCACATTCATAAGCGTTTTTGTTATGGTATAAATTGCAACCAAATACTAATTATTGCGTAAACATGTATATATATTGAATAGTAAATATTTCTTCCTTGTCAATACAAGTTCGACAGGCCAATTACCCATGAACAAACTTCGCTACTTATTTTTCATTCTGCTGCAATTTGTTTGTGTGGTTGCATTTTCTCAAAAACAGCAGCTACGGTTCGAGCATCTTGGTGTAAAGGATGGCATGTCGCAATCAAGCGTGCTATGCATGTTCCAGGGCAGTCATGGTTTTATCTGGCTGGGCACTTTCAACGGTCTGAACAGGTACGACGGCTATAACTTTAAAATTTTTAGCCATGACCCCAATGACCCAACCACGATAAGCAACAACCACGTACGCGATGTTTTAGAAGACACTCACGGTAATATATGGGTGGGCACTTACGGCGGCGGCCTAAATAAATTCGACCGCAAAACCAACCGGTTTAAAGCATATGTACACAACGATAAAAATGCAAACAGCATAAGCAGTAATTTTATTAATAAAATTATGCAGGATGGCGATAAATTATGGATCGCTACTAAACAGGATGGGGTAAATGTTTTCGATATAAAAACTGAGAAGTTTACCCATTATGCCCCTACGCCTGATACAACCAGTTTGAGTGACAACTCGACCATGACCGTATTTAAGGATAGTTATAACACTATATGGGTAGGTACATTTTTGGGGGGCTTAAACCGTTACAACCGCCAAAGCGATAACTTTACCCGGTTTCAGAACAAAGGTTTACATCCCGGCGAAATTTCATCAAATATTATAACCTGCATTTTTGAGGACAGCAGCCGGAGGCTTTGGATAGGAACATTTGGCGGCCTCAACCTGTACAACCGTAAAACCAATAATTTCACCAATTACAAGAACGATCCGCTGAACAGTAATTCGCTGCCGATGAATACCATATATTCTTTAGGCGAAGATGCCGATAAAAATTTATGGGTAGGCACCGAGAATAAGGGTATAAGCGTGTTGAATGTAAAAACCATGCAGTTTAGCAATTACCAGCATGATTATTTAGACCCCTATAGCTTAAGCGGCAATACTTTTTACAGTATCCTGAGAGATAAAATGGGCAATATGTGGCTTGCTGGATACCTGACGGGAATTAACGTATACAAAACAAGCACCGGAAAGATCAATCATCAAAGATATAGCATATCCGCAAACAGTATTTCAAACAATATCGTAACGTCTATTTACGGCGACACCGACCGCAATTTATGGATAGGCACTCATGGCGGCGGACTTAATTTTTGGGACCGCAAAACCGGGAAATATACCGTCTACAAAAACCAGCCCGGCAAAAATAGCATAGCCGGCGATTTTGTTCATTCCTTATTAATGGACGACGAGAAAAATATGTGGATAGGCACTTACCAAACCGGGCTTAGTGTTTTAAATACTAAAACTAAAAAGTTTCGCACGTTTACCTCTGTGTGGGGCGATACTGCCAGCCTGGCCAACAATAACGTATATGCCCTGGCACAATCTAAGGATAAAAAAATATGGATAGGCACACTTGGCCAGGGGCTTGACATGTATGACCGGGCAACCGGTAAGTTCACTCATTTTCGCAATGATCCGGCTAATCCTAAAAGCCTGAGCAGCAACTTTATCTCCTCGCTGCTTGTTGATAGTAAACAAAACTTATGGATAGGTACCGGCGGCGGCGGCGTAAACTTATTGAACCGCAAAACCAATACGTTCACGCATTTTGTACATCAGCCCGGTAAAAACAGCATTAGCGATAACGAAGCGCCTGCATTGCTGGAAGATCATGCAGGGAATATTTGGATATGTACCAGTATGGGGTTAAACCGTTTGGACCCTAAAACTGGCAGGTTTACCGTATTTACAGCACAAAACGGCCTGGCCAGCAGTTTTGTGCGCGCTATATTAGAAGATAATGATCACATGCTCTGGATAAGCAGCGACAAGGGGATGACGAGGTTTGACCCCGTGAAAAACACTTTTAAAAATTTTACTACCGAGGATGGTTTACAGGACGAAGAATTTCAAACCAATTCGGCTTTTAAAGATGCCGGAGGCGCATTGTATTTTGGCGGCATTAACGGCTATAATATTATTTACCCGGACCGTATTGGCGAAAAGGCCTATAACCCGCCGCTTGTATTAACTGATTTTCAAATATTTAATCAACCGGTAGCCCTCGCTAATAACGATGATGACCCCTCCCCTTTAAAGTACGATATTTCGGAAACCACTGCTATTAAACTTGATTACAGCCAAT
>JBDSIC010000345.1:0-3554 GCA_039918195.1 Mucilaginibacter sp. | reverse complement strand
TATGGTCCTAACGACATGGCGCTTGAAAGCGCGGCCGGTTTACGCAAAGCAGACCCGGCTACCTATAAACACTTATCTTTACGCAGTATGGCCCGCCATGTACGCCTGATGCTGGAGTTGCAAAAGCGTGGTGCCATCACCTTTGATTATGGCAACAACCTGCGCGAATTTGCCAAACAAGGCGGAGAACCCAATGCCTTTGATTTTCCCGGGTTTACGCCCGCTTACATCAGGCCCCTGTTTTGCGAAGGCAAAGGGCCTTTCCGCTGGGTAGTATTGTCCGGCGACCCCGAAGATATCTATGTAACCGATAAGGCGCTGATGGAAGCCTTCCCGGAAAATACGGCACTCATCAACTGGCTGCAAAAGGCGCAGGAAAAAATTACGTTCCAGGGCTTACCGGCACGTATATGCTGGCTGGGTATGGGCGAACGGGAAAAAGCCGGGTTACTATTTAACGATCTCGTAAAAAATAAAAAAGTTAAAGGCCCAATTGTTATTGGTCGCGACCATCTTGATTGCGGTTCTGTCGCTTCGCCAAACCGCGAAACGGAAAGCATGAAGGACGGCTCGGATGCCGTGTCGGACTGGCCGCTGCTCAACCTGATGGCTAACGCCTCGGGTGGCGCGACCTGGATATCGTTTCACCACGGTGGCGGGGTGGGGATGGGCTATTCGCAACATGCGGGTATGGTGGTGTTAGCCGATGGTACTGAACGTGCGGCCACCTGCCTGAAAAGGGTGCTTTATAATGACCCCGCTATGGGCATTTTCAGGCATACCGATGCGGGATATGACAAAGCCGCCGAGTGGGCCGATAAATTTGATTTGAAAATATGGTAAAACTGATAGGGCCATTTACGCAAATACTGCCATTATCGGGCCTGCCCCTAAAAGGTGCTATTACTGACGATGCCCTTCAGGTCATCAATAATGGCGGCGTACTGGTGGAAAATGGCCTGGTTAAAGCCATCGGTTGCTTCGACGAACTCCGCAAGGAAGCGGATAGTATTGAAGAAACAACCGGTGCCAATGTTTTACTGCCCGGCTTTATCGATTGCCACACCCATCTTTGCTTCGGCGGTAACCGCGCTAAGGATTACGCGCTGCGGGTAGCGGGGAAAAGCTATCTGGATATTGCCAAAGCCGGGGGCGGAATATGGGATACGGTCGGCCAGACACGCCTTGCTACTGCCGCTGTTTTAACAGGTGGTTTACTTACCCGTGCCGAACGGCATTTGGCTGCCGGGGTAACTACCATAGAGGTTAAAAGCGGCTACGGGCTAAACCCTGAACAAGAGCTTAAACAACTCGAAGTAATTAAAGCAGCAAACGCGCTTACTAAAGCCGACCTTATACCAACGTGCCTTGCTGCCCACCTGCTGCCTAAGGATTTTACGGGGAATGCCCGGGCTTATCTTGAACACGTGTTACATGACGTGCTCCCGGTTATCAAAAAGGAAAAATTGGCTGGCCGTATAGATATTTTTATAGAGGATGGAGCTTTTAATACAAGTGATGCGCTTTATTATCTAACAGAAGTCCGCAGGCAGGGTTTTGACATAACCGTACATGCCGACCAGTTCAGCACGGGCGGCAGTGAAGTTGCGGTGAGTGTTAAAGCTGCATCTGCTGATCATTTGGAAGCGAGCACTGAGAAGGAAGTGAGGTTATTGGCGGCATCATCTACCGTCGCGGTTGCGCTGCCAGGGGCATCGCTGGGTTTAGGCATGCCTTATGCGCCGGCACGCAAGTTACTGGATGCCGGGGCCTGCCTGGCTATTGCCAGCGACTGGAACCCCGGCTCGGCGCCAATGGGCGACCTGCTGCTGCAAGCTGCCCTGCTTGGCGCATCTGAAAAATTAACTACCGCGGAAACATTTGCCGGGTTAACTTTGCGTGCCGCCGTTGCATTGAATCTTAACGATCGCGGGACGCTCGAAAATGGAAGGCTGGCAGATATGCAGGCTTATCCCTGCAGCGATTACAGGGAGATATTATATTACCAGGGAAAACTAATTCCGGCAACGGTTTGGAAAAAAGGAACAAGAACAGCATGAAACAACTGATAGAATGTGTGCCCAACTTTAGCGAAGGCATCGACCTTAGTATCATTAAACAAATTACCGACCAGGTAGAAACGGTGGAAGGTGTACGCCTGCTAAATGTTGATCCCGGTAAGGCCACCAACCGCACGGTGGTTACTTTTGTCGGCGAACCGAAGGCTGTTATCGATGCCGCGTTTTTGGCTATCAAAAAAGCCGGTGAACTGATAGATATGTCCAAACATCACGGCGAACATCCCCGCATGGGTGCAACCGACGTTTGCCCGTTGATACCGATTGCCAATATCAGCATGGAAGAAACCGCTGCCTATGCAACCAAACTTGCCAAAAGGGTGGGTGAAGAATTACAACTGCCTGTATACTTGTATGAAGCCGCGCAGCCTGATAAAAGCCGTAGCAATTTGTCGCACATACGCGCCGGCGAATACGAAGGTTTTTTTAAAAAGATAAAAGATCCAGCTTGGCAACCGGATTTTGGCCCTGCGGAAATGGATGCCCGCCGCGGTGCCACCGTGATTGGTGGGCGCGATTTCCTGGTTGCTTATAATGTCAACTTAAATACCACATCGACCAGAAGGGCGAATGCCGTAGCCTTTGATGTACGAGAAGCCGGCAGGATGGTGGATGGCGTTAACCAGCCCGGTACCTTAAAGTCTGTTAAGGCTATTGGCTGGTATATTGAGGAATATGGCGTTGCCCAAATTTCTATGAACCTGACCAACCTGCAGGTTACCCCCTTGCATGTCGCTTTCGACGAGGTATGTACACAGGCACAAAACAGGGGATTGCGCGTTACTGGCAGCGAACTGGTAGGCCTGGTGCCGCTTAAAACGCTGACTGATGCCGGAAGATATTTCCTGGAAAAGCAAAAACGTTCGGTAGGAGTAGGCGAAGCGGAGTTGCTTAAAATAGCCATTAAAACCATGGGGCTTGACGAACTCGCGCCATTTAAACCCGAAGAACGCATTATTGAATATATGCTTAGCGATGCAGCCGGCAGCCGTTTAATAAATATGCAACTCAACCACTTTGCCGACCTCACCGCCAGCGAAAGTGTTGCCCCAGGGGGCGGCTCCATCAGTGCTTATGTGGGCGCATTGGGCATAAGTCTTGGCTGTATGGTTGCCAACTTAAGCAGCCACAAACGTGGTTGGGATGATCGCTGGCAGGAGTTCAGCAACTGGGCCGAAAAAGGAGAGCAGTTTAAAAATGAATTATTACAATTGGTTGATGCTGATACCGCCGCCTTTAATAAAATAATGGAAGCATTTGCTTTGCCCAAAGCAACCGATGCCGAAAAAGCAGCACGTACCCAAGCCATACAGGCAGCCACAAAATACGCCATAGAAATACCCTTTAAAGTAATGGAAACTGCATACGCCAGTATGGAAGTTATTAAGGCAATGGTGATTAATGGAAACCCAAATTCTGTTACCGATGCTGGTGTAGGTGCGCTATGTGCAAGAACTGCAGTAATGGGTGCATTTA
>JBDSIC010000344.1:0-3276 GCA_039918195.1 Mucilaginibacter sp. | reverse complement strand
CCAGGCGCGTACTTCCTGCACACCGGCAGTAAAGTAGGTGGCCAGGTTAAGCAGTTTGTAGGCCGCTTTTATCAGCTTGTTAACGCCCGATTCAGTCAATCCCAGGTCATCCAAAAACATCTGGCGTTCCTCGTACGATTCCAGCTCCACTATTTCTGATTCTATTTGTGCCGATATGATCAGCACCTGCGCGTTCTCGTCTTTTACAGCTTCTTTAACCGCGTCAACGTACGCGTTGCCGGTGTTCACGTCGCTTTCGCCCACGTTACAAACATACAGCACCGGTTTGGCGGTAAGCAGCCATATATCGGCTATGTGTTCCTGGTCTTCTTCATTCACCGGCGCAGTACGTGCCGATTTGCCCGAAAGCAGGTGATTTTTATAAACCGTTAAAACTTCGTAAGCTTTTTTGGCATCCTTATCATTTCCAACTTTGGCCGCTTTCTCAATTTTTTGTATTTTTTTCTCTATCGAGTCAAGGTCTTTCAATTGCAGTTCGGTATCGATGATCTCTTTATCGCGGATGGGGTTAACCGAGCCGTCAACGTGTATCACGTTATCGTTGTCAAAGCAGCGCAGCACGTGGATAATGGCGTTGGTAGAGCGTATATTGGCTAAAAATTGGTTTCCCAAACCCTCGCCCTTGCTGGCGCCTTTTACCAGGCCGGCAATGTCAACTATCTCGATAACATTAGGTACAATGCTTTTCGGTTTAACCAGCTCGGTAAGCTTGGTAAGCCGCTCATCCGGAACGGTGATAACACCCACATTGGGTTCGATAGTACAAAACGGGAAATTGGCAGCCTGTGCCTTCGCGTTTGATAAACAATTAAAAAGCGTTGATTTACCCACATTCGGCAAACCCACTATACCACATTGTAAAGCCATTTTTTTAAAAAGTTGATTAGGTTGATTAAGTTGATTAGGTTGATTTGTTATCGCTGAAAAGTATCGTATTTTAACTACTCACCTAATCAACCCAATCAACCGTTCACTCAAAAAACCCCGCAAAGATAACAGAAAAAAATTCCTGTAATTTGAAAAAATAAGCGACTTTTGCCCCCTGTGCCCCGGGGCCAAATTTTTCATCAAAATATGTAAACGAAAGCGCTTATGGAAGAAATGGTAGAGCAGGTAGAATTATTGCTGCAGCAGGAGGATGATACCCAACTGCAGGAGTATTTGAATAGCCTTAACATTTCGGACGTAGAAGAGCTTATAGATGAGTTACCCGAGCACGGCCCCAAATTTATCGAGATACTTTCGCTTAACCGCGCGGTTAATGTATTCCGCATACTCGATTTCCCGAAGCAGGAACGCATCATCAAAAAAATATCCGGAAAAAAAGTTGCCCAACTGATAAACGAGCTGCCGCCCGATGACCGTACCTCCCTTTTCAGCGAACTGCATGGCGATGCCGTGGCAAAACTGATACTGCACCTGCCGCCTGCCGACCGCAAAGAAGCCCTGTCTTTATTGGGCTACAAAGAGGACAGCGTGGGCCGGTTAATGACACCGGACTATATTTCCGTAAAAAAAAACTGGGACGTTACCCGGGTGTTGTCGCATATTCGCCGCTACGGTAAAAACTCCGAAACTATTGATGTTATATACGTGGTTGACGAGAAGGGCGTATTGCTTGATGACATCAGGATACGCGAGATATTACTGGTAACACCCGAAACAAAAGTAAGCGACCTGATGGATGGCCGGCTGATAGCACTAAGCGCCAGCGATCCGCAGGAGGAGGCTATCAACACCTTCCGGATGAACAACCGTACGGCATTGCCCGTAGTTGATGCCGATAATTTTTTACTGGGTATAGTTACGGTAGATGACATCCTTTGGATAGCCAACGAAGAATATACCGAGGATATACAAAAGATAGGTGGTACCGAAGCGCTGAATGAGCCTTATTTAGATGTATCGCTGCTTACGCTGTTTAAAAAGCGTGTAGGCTGGCTGGTTATATTGTTTTTAGGTGAGATGCTTACCGCTACCGCGATGGCCTTTTTTGAAGGCGCTATCCAAAAAGCGGTGGTACTGGCTTTGTTCATCCCGCTCATCATATCCAGCGGGGGCAACAGCGGCTCGCAGGCATCTACACTAATCATACAGGCCATGGCGCTGGGCGAGGTTACCCTTGCCGACTGGTGGCGCGTAATGCGCCGCGAATTGCTGGCCGGGCTAATGCTGGGCCTCACACTTGGTGTTATTGGTTTTATGCGGATATATGTGTGGACCTTCTTTTCGGACGTGTATGGCCCGCACTGGATATTGGTTGGCTTAACCGTAGGCATTACGCTGGCAGGGGTGGTGCTGTGGGGCTCGCTTACGGGTTCTATGCTGCCCATCTTCCTGAAAAGGCTGGGCGCCGACCCGGCGACTTCCTCCGCACCGTTCGTAGCAACGTTGGTAGACGTTACCGGGCTGATTATTTACTTTTCGATAGCTGTATTGCTTTTGAAGGGGGTGATGCTGTAAAGTCTATAACATAAAAACCCTGCATAAGCAAGGTTCTTTTATATAGTAGCAGGTTGTTTCGGTGTTATATTTCGAAAGAGAAGTCTTCGTCGGCTTTGGCGGTTTCAGGGGCTTCGTTGAATTCATAACGCTTTTCAACAACATCCTGGTTAGCCTTTATGTAGTCAACAGTATCTTTTAAACCTTCGGCAAATTTTTCAAAATCTTCTTTGTACAAAAATATTTTGTGTTTGATAAAGACACCATCTTCAAGGCGCTTTTTGCTTTCGGTTATAGTAACATAATAATCGTTAGACCGGGTTGCTTTTACATCGAAAAAATAAGTGCGTTTACCTGCCCTTACTTTCTTTGAATACACCTCTTCACGCTCTCTGTTGTCGAAATCTCCCATGTTAAATAGTGTTGTAATTTAGTTTTAGTTGGCATAAATATAAATAATTTTTGATACCGCAAGTATTTTAATAATAATATTATCCAATTATTAAACTTTTATTATGGGTTAATTGTGTCAAGAAACGCTTTACACGGTTTCCTCTTCAAGCAATTGTTTCTCGTGCAGGTCAAAATAAGCGCCTTTCAGTTCCATCAGGCTTTGGTGGTTTCCCTGTTCAATAATGCTCCCTTTATCAATCACCAATATGGTTTCGGCATTTTTTATGGTAGATATGCGGTGCGATATGATAATACTTGTTTTGCCCTGCATTACCCGGCCTAAATTGTTCAATATCTCTTCTTCGGTACGGGTGTCAACTGCCGAAAGGCAATCGTCGAATATCAATAATTGCGGTCGCC
>JBDSIC010000343.1:0-7800 GCA_039918195.1 Mucilaginibacter sp. | reverse complement strand
GATGTAAAGCCCGGGCCGGCTTTTACCCACATAGCTTATAATGATTATACCATTGTTTACCGCAACTTAATAGAAAAGGAAAAGTTTACCATTAATGACCGCCCAATACCTTACTGCATGTTCACCGACCCGCAGCTGGGGCGCATTGGGCTTAGCGAAACGGAGGCCCGCAAGTTGGGACTGAAAATTAAAGTAGCCACCTTACCTATGAAACGCGTAGCACGGGCAGTTGAAGTTGGCGATACACGCGGCATGATGAAGGCCGTGGTGGATGCTGATACCAAAAAGATACTGGGCGCGGCCATTTTGGGCGAGGAAGGCGGCGAGATCATTTCGGTACTGCAAATGGCTATGGAGGGGGGCATTACGTACGACCGGATACGCTACTGCGTATTCGCGCACCCTACCTATTCCGAATCGTTAAATAACCTGTTTATAACGCTGGATTAATACGGGTATGATAAAAGTTGACAACCTGAGTAAACATTTTGGCAAACTTAAAGCGGTTAACGGCATTTCGTTTGAAGTGCGCGAGGGCGAAACCATGATATTGCTGGGCACCAGCGGCTGCGGTAAAACCACTACCCTAAAAATGATCAACCGGCTGATAGAACCTACTTCGGGCAATATTTATATAGACGGAAAAAACATTTATGATCAACCGCCCGAAATTTTAAGGCGCGGTATTGGCTATGTGCTGCAAAATAACGGGCTGTTCCCGCATTATACCGTTGCCGAAAATATAGCTGTAGTGCCGCAATTGTTAAACTGGGATAAGGCAAAGACACAACACCGGACACACGAGCTGTTAGAAAAACTGCACCTTTCTGTAGAATATTTAAATGCTTATCCTAATGAGTTAAGCGGCGGCCAGCAGCAGCGGGTAGGTTTAGCCAGGGCATTGGTTGCAGATGCACCTGTTTTGCTGATGGATGAACCTTTTGGCGCGCTGGATAATGTGACCAAAGCTAAAATACATACCGAATTTAAAGGGCTGGATGAGCTGAAAAAGAAAACCATTATTATGGTAACGCATGACGTTCAGGAGGCCTTTGAACTGGGCGACCGTATATGTATGATGGACAAGGGCATAATTGTGCAGCAGGGCACACCCGCTCAATTACTTTTTAACCCGGCGAATAATTTTGTAAAGGAATTTTTAAAAGAGCAGCGCCTGCAGCTTGAATTTAAAACCATTAAACTGGCCGACCTGTGGGAATTATTCCCTTCAGATGTGCCAAAAACAAACCCTTCGCTTCTATCAGCGGGTGAAGGGCTTTGGGCGGCGCTCGAAACGTTTAAGTTTTCGCAAACCGAAAACCTGAACATCGTTAACCAGCAAAGCAAGCAAATAAAAACCGTTGGCTTTGAGCAGCTGATGTCGGCATTTTACCAATTTAAACAACAGCAAAGCCATGAATGAACAGCAACAAACCCTGCTGGAGTTTATGGGCCAGCAATCCGATAAACTGTTCTCGCAAACGCTGGAGCATATCGGGCTTACCTTTATTTCGCTGTTCATAGCCGTACTTATCGGTTTGCCATTAGGCATTCTCATCGCACGTAAAAGAAAATTATCGGGCACCGTGCTCGGCTTTGCCGGGATATTACAAACCATACCCAGCATTGCTCTTTTAGGTTTTATGATACCTGTTTTGGGGATAGGCACTAAGCCGGCTATTGTTGCGCTATTACTTTATGCTCTGCTGCCTATCATCCGTAATACCTACACCGGCATTACCGGGGTTGATGCTTCGGTAAAGGAAGCGGCCATAGCGATGGGGATGAGCAAATGGCAGATATTAAAAAAGGTAGAGTTACCGCTGGCCATGCCGGTAATACTGGCGGGCATACGTACCGCCACCGTTATCAACGTAGGCGTAGCGACGCTGGCATCGTACATAGCGGCGGGCGGCCTGGGCGAGTTTATTTTTGGCGGGATATCGCTCAATAATACCAATATGATCTTAGCAGGGGCTATACCCGCGGCACTGCTGGCTATTTTGTTTGATTTCCTGCTGTCGCTGGTGCAAAAAATGAATTTGAAAAAGGTGCGGATGAGTACTTACGCGCTGCCGGTTGTTATCATCCTGCTCGCCTCTTTATATTTTATTCCATCTGCCTATGGCGGTAAGCTAACCGCCGGCTTTACACCCGAGTTTATGGGACGGCAGGACGGCAACCTCGGCCTGCAAAGTAAATATGGCCTTAAAATACACACCATTGTTATCAGTGATGCGGTGATGTATAAAGCGGCTTACGAAAAACAACTGGATGTCATCAGCGGATACTCAACCGACGGTCGGCTGAAGGCTTATAACCTGGTCGTTTTAAAGGATGATAAAAATATCTTCCCGCCCTATTATGCCGCGCCGGTTGTGCGCGAAGATGCCTTACGGAAATTCCCCGAACTGGAAAAAACTTTGAACCTGCTGGCCGGTACCATTAACGATTCGGTGATGACGGAGTTGAACTACCGTACCGATTACCTGCACCAAAGCCCTGAGAAAGTGGCAAAGGATTTTTTGGTTGCTAAACAATTATACAAACCCGCACGTAACGGCAGTGGCGGGGTGGTGCGCATCGGCTCGAAAATATTTGGGGAGCAGTATATTTTGGCCAATATGTACAGCATGCTGATACAGGGTTATACCGAGTATAACGTGGATACCAAAACCGGCCTCGGCGGTACAAAGATCTGTTTCGACGCGCTCACAAACGACCAGATAGACTTTTATCCCGAATACACCGGAACCGGTTTACTGGCTATTTTACAGGCATCGCCAAAAAAAGTAAAGGGGTTGATAACCGACAAGGATAAGACCTATCTTTATGTAAAGAATGAGTTTAACAAACACTACCATCTTAAATGGCTCACACCTATTGGTTTTAACAATGCTTACGCTTTAATGATGCGGCAAAAACAAGCTGCCGAAATAGGTGTTACAACCATAAGCGAATTAAAAAATTACATCAATAAAAATAAATGACGTTAACAGAGCGATACCACCAAGTTCGTGAGCGTACCGGATGGATATGCAGCCCCCTGCAAACCGAAGATTACGTTGTTCAGCCTGTTGAGGATGTTAGTCCGCCCAAATGGCATTTGGGGCATACCACCTGGTTTTTCGAAACTTTTTTGCTGAAGCCCTACTTTGCTGCCTACAGCGAGTATAACCCCGAATACAACTATGTATTTAACAGCTATTACGAATCTGTTGGCAACCGCGTAATACGCACCGACCGTGGTAATTTAAGCCGCCCCACTGTTATCGAAATATACAGCTACCGAAAATATGTAGATGAAGCCATGCACCATTTTTTATGCGGCGGGATATCGAAGGATGTGGAAGAATTGGTTGTAATGGGGCTTAACCATGAGGAACAGCACCAGGAGTTATTGTTCACCGACATTAAATATATTTTAGGGCACAACCCCTTATTCCCCGCCTATTCAAAGGATTATAAGTCGCCGAAGGTAGAAGAAACTCAATATTACGGATTTATAAAAATGGATGAAGGCATTTACGAGATAGGCTTTAACGGTGAAGGCTTTTGTTTTGACAATGAACTTAACCGCCATAAAGTTTACCTGAACGCGTACGAAATAAGCCCGGCGCTGGTAACCAATGCGGAATATCTGGAATTTATTAACAGCGGCGGATATTATGATTTCCGCCACTGGCATGCTGAGGGCTGGGCATGGGTTAACACACAAAAAATAGAATCGCCTTTGTACTGGTACAACATTGATGATAAGTGGCACCAGTATACCTTTCATGGGTTAGAGGCGTTGGATTTGAAAGCACCGGTTACCCATATCAGCTACTTTGAGGCTTACGCCTATGCCGGCTGGAAAGGCGCACGGCTGCCAACCGAATTTGAGTGGGAGGCTGCATCGGCCCAATTTAACTGGGGCAGCCGCTGGGAGTGGACAGAAAGCTCATACCTCCCTTACCCCGGTTTTGCAAAAGCGCCCGGTGCTATCGGCGAATACAATGGTAAGTTTATGGTGAACCAAAAGGTATTGCGGGGCGCATCAGAAGTTACCTCGCCGGGGCATAGTCGTTCATCATACCGTAATTTTTTCCAAACGCACCTGCGCTGGCAGTTTACTGGCATAAGGCTTGCTAAATAGAAAATCTAAAAACATCAACCACCATGCTGACACAAACCGGCACAAGCAAATCCATTGCAACAGAAAACAAGCAGTTTTATGAGGATGTACTGAAAGGCCTGCGCGCTGAACCCAAATACCTGCAATCAAAATATTTTTATGATTCCAACGGCGATAAGCTGTTCCAGGATATTATGAACAGCGGGGAGTATTATCTCACCAATTGCGAGATGGAAATATTTACCGTGCAAACACATCTGCTTGTAGAAAAACTGAGGCAGGGCGGCGAACCGTTCGACCTGGTGGAGCTTGGCGCAGGTGATGCCACCAAATCTGTACACCTTTTAAGGCAATTGTTACAAGATGATGCCGATTTTACTTACCTGCCTATTGATATATCGGGCCACGTAATAGAGTATTTAGATGCTACTTTACCGGTAAGCCTGCCCGGCCTGAGAATGAGCGGCCTGAACGGCGAGTATTTTGATATGCTGAAAAAGGCAGCTTCGTTATCCAACAACCGCAAGGTAGTGCTATTTTTAGGCTCTAATATTGGCAATATGCCTATAGAAAGCGCGCAGGGGTTTTGCAACGAAATGCGCCGGCATCTTTCGCCCGGTGATATGGTAATTATGGGTGTCGACTTAAAAAAGAATCCTAAAACCATACGTGCGGCTTATGACGATGCCGAAGGTATTACCCGCCGGTTTAACCTGAATTTGCTGACACGCATTAACCGCGAGTTGAATGCCGATTTTAATATTGACGGGTTTGACCATTATTGCAGCTACGACCCCGAAACGGGTTCGTGCAAAAGTTACCTGGTAAGCCTGCACGACCAGCGGGTATCAATCAACGGTGAAACTATCCGTTTTAAAAGAGACGAATATATCTGGATGGAAATATCCCAAAAATATACCGTTGATCAATTGGACGAAATGGCTGTTAGTGCAGGCTTTAACCCGCTTGAGCATCTTTTTGATAGTAAGCATTGGTTTATTGACGCGGTGTTGATAGCGGAGTAATGCTTTCCTCGTAAAGCCATCTTTTTATGATCGATAATGCTATTTTTACCATCGCATTAATCCTGTCCATCATGGAAAACTTCTCATTAAAAGATAAAGTAATTATAGTAACCGGCGGCACCGGCATACTGGGCGACGCTTTTATTAAAGGCATAGCGGCTGCAGGCGGTATTGTGGGTGTGTTAGGGCGTAACGAGGCTGTGGCAAACGAAAGGGCTAACGCGATAATTGCTTCGGGGGGCAAAGCCATTGCTTTAATTGCCGATGTTTTAAAACAAAGTGACCTTGTAGCCGCGCGCGAAAAAACACTAAGCGCCTTTGGCCGTATTGACGGGTTGGTTAACGGCGCCGGCGGTAATATGCCCGGTGGTATTGTACAACCCGGCGATGATCTGTTTACAATGAATCTTGAAGGTCTTCGCCAGGTACTCGACCTTAATTTGTGGGGTACCATAACACCTACCCAAATATTTGGCGAAGCAATGGCAAAAGGCGGCAGCGGGAGTATTGTAAATATCTCGTCTATGGCCTCCAAGCATGTTATTACCAAAGTACTGGGCTATAGTATAGCCAAAGCCGCGGTTGATAATTATAACCAGTGGTTTGCGGTTGAGGCAGCCAACCGTTATGGCGATAAGATACGCATGAACGCCATTGCACCCGGCTTTTTTTTAACCGAGCAAAACCGCACCCTGCTTACCCAACCCGATGGCTCATATACCGAACGCGGTAAACTGGTTATACAAAACACGCCTTACAAACGCTTTGGCCACCCTGATGAACTGGTAGGCGCACTGATATACCTGTTGAGTGATGCTTCGAAATTTGTTACCGGCACTATTATTAATGTTGATGGTGGTTTCTCGGTATTTAGCGGGGTTTAGTTCTTAGATAATCCTTCCTGCTATCCTTTAAAAATTCCGGCCTCGTAAAATACCAACTTGCATTGATATTTGATATTATTATCTCTACTTAATTACATGTTAATCAGTAATTTAATGTTATAAAATATCTCATATTCCCAAAAGCTATAATCCTTTTTAAAAAAATAGCCTCTTAGTTTTTAAAGTGGCATATTTTATCCATATAATTACCATATATTTCATTTTTAACAAAATATGCTAAAATGAAAGCTTCATACGAGGTAATACCACATAGCGACAAGCAATCTTTCCAGGCCCGGGCATTTGACGCTGCGGCGTTTAAGGCTCCCTACCATTTCCACGAAGAATATGAGTTGACCTGCATTACCAATGGCAAGGGCAAACGCTACATTGGCAGCCACATGGAAAACTTTGGTCCGGGTGACCTGGTGTTGCTTGGCCCTAATATGCCGCATTGCTGGAAACTGGATAATGAAGAAGAAGAAGCCGGCGCTATAGTGATACAGTTTACCGAGGATTTTTTAGGCGCTGATTTTTTTAAACGCTACGAGTTGCGTTACATTAGTAAGCTTTTCCAAAAAAGCAAAAGTGGAGTAAGCTTTAAAAACGAAACACAACTCGCCGTTAACAAAGGCCTGCAGGAATTGCATAACGAAGAAGATGACTTTAAACGATTATTGCTGCTACTTGATGTGCTGCACAGGCTGGCGGCAGATAATAAATACAAACTGCTCGACCAAAATAGCAGTATAGCCACTATCAGCATTACCGAGCAAAAGCGAATAAACCCTGTTTTTGCCTATTTGGTTGATAATTTCAGGAAACAGGTAACGCTGGAAGAAGCATCAGGCATAGCGAATATGACGCCTAACGCTTTTTGTAAATTCTTTAAAAAGATAACCCGCAAAACCTTTATCGAAACCATTATTGAGTACCGGCTAAACTATGCTACCCAACAACTGATTCAAACCGATAAATCGGTATCGGCTATTGCCTTCGAGAGCGGGTTTGGCGATGTATCGCACTTTTATAAAACCTTTAAAAGTAAAATGCAGCTGAGCCCCTTAAATTACCGCAAAAAATTTATCCACTAACACCACAATTCCAGTGACCACCAGCCGAAGCACATGGGCCTTGTTTAAACGCAACAAATTTGCAATGGGCGGTTTGGCTTTTATATTATTCAGTGTATTGGTTGCTATACTGGGTTATTTAATTATGCCCGATGAAACCCCGCAGGCCAATAACATGATCATCCAGCTAAGCCTTAAAAAGCCGGGTTCGGCTTATACACTGCTGCGCATACGTAAAACCGAGCCGGTTGATACGGTTAATGTGCTTGAGAAAATGCTGTTTGGGCAGCCTGATTTTTACAGGAATATACCTGTTAACGGTTACAAGTATAGCAAAAGCACTATTTATGCAAATGAATATATTGGCGATGAGGATAAACCCGAACCCAAAGCATACCGGGTAAATACCGATCCTGCCGCTAAATCCTGGGGTATCATTCAAAAAAAGTACCTGCTTGGCACCGATATGTATGGCCGCGACCTGCTGAGCCGGCTGATGCTGGGCACGCGGGTGTCTTTATCCGTTGGGCTGGTATCGGTAATTATCAGTTTACTTTTGGGTGTAACCATTGGCGCCACGGCGGGCTATTTTGGGGGCAAAATAGATGCTGCTCTAAGTTGGCTGATGAATATCCTGTGGTCGTTACCGGCATTGTTACTGGTTATTGCTATTTCATTCGCGTTGGGGAAAGGGCTGTGGC
>JBDSIC010000342.1:0-3371 GCA_039918195.1 Mucilaginibacter sp. | reverse complement strand
ATAATGGCATTGCGGCGAAGCAAAACACCCATCACCCCTATCGAAAATATCACCGCGCTTAATAATATGTAATGATTAAGCGGTACCGACTGTATGGTATTAGTAAGGCTATCCATCAGGTTGTTTTTGGTTCTTTATCCTTAGTTGCCAGCAACACGGCACCCACCATAGCTGATAACAGCAACAGTGACGACACTTCAAAAGGCAATAAAAATTCGTTAAATAATACCTTGCCCAGGTTTTTTACCAGGCCCAGGTTAGGGTTTTGCAATATCACCGGGTTTGATGTGCCCAGCGATTTTAATGAAGCTACAATAACTACCAGCAAACATCCGCCGCCCAATACGGCAGCTATTTTTATAAATGTTGGTTTCACCGGTTCACTTTCCTTGTTCAGGTTCATCAGCATCAGTGTATAAAGGAAAAGCACCAGTATAGCGCCCATGTATACAATGAAATTTACTACCGCCAAAAACTGGGCGTTAAGTAAAATATAGTGAATGGTGAACGTGAAAAAAGTCAATATCAGGTACAATATGCTATGCACGGGGTTACGCGCGGATATCACCAGTATGGAGAAGAAAACGGACAAAAATGCGATGAAGTAAAATGTACTCATGTTTTATATTACAAATACCTTTTCCCCTCAAAAATGAGTTGGGCAAAGGTATAAACTTCTTTTATTGATTTAAAGGTGCTTCTACTAATTTGTCCTTACCGTATATAAAATCCTTGCGGAGGTAATCTGCCGGTACAATATCGCCATCTAAATAAATGGCTTCCTTAGGGCAGGCTTCCTCGCATAAGCCACAGAAGATACAGCGCAGCATGTTTATCTCGTAAACGGCGGCGTATTTTTCTTCGCGGTATAAATTCTCTTCGCCTTTCTGTCGCTCACCGGCAATCATGGTAATGGCCTCGGCCGGGCACGACAGGGCGCAAAGGCCGCAGGCGGTACAACGCTCCTTACCATCTTCATCGCGCTTAAGCGAGTGCATACCACGAAAGTTTTCGCTGAACTCGCGTTTTTCTTCGGGGTACTTAATGGTTACGGGTTTTCTAAAAAAGTGCTTCATGGTAATTACCAGGCCCTGCACAATGGCAGGCAGGTAGGCACGCTCCAAAAAATTGAGCGGCTTTACTTCAAGCACCTTCTTTTTATTACTTAATGATTCCATTTATCTAAAATCAGGCATTATTCAAATAATTATTCACGATACCGCTTACAACTATATTGCCGATAGCTAACGGTATTAACACTTTCCAGCCCATGTTCATCAACTGGTCGTAACGGAAACGCGGGATGGTCCAGCGTACCCACATAAAGAAGAAGATGAACATGAATATTTTGGCAAACAGCGCAACTACACCAAAAATGGTTATTAAATTGGCCGACAGACCTAAGTCGTCCATAAACGGAAAGTTATAACCGCCAAAATAAAGCGTAGCCATTACTGCCGATGAAATGAACATATTGATGTACTCCGCGAACAGGTAAAACCCCAGTTTCATGGATGAGTATTCGGTATGGTAACCACCAACCAGTTCGGTTTCGCACTCGGGCAGGTCAAACGGTGTGCGGTTGGTTTCAGCAAAAGCACATATCAAAAATATCAGGAAGCCTAAAGGCTGGTAAAATACGTTCCAGTGAAAACCGTGCTGCTGCTCGGCAATTTCGCGCATACTTAAAGTACCGGTAACCAGCAATAAAGCAATGATGGACAAGCCCATCGAGATTTCGTAGCTGATGTTTTGTGATGCCGCGCGGATAGCGCCCAACAGCGAATACTTGTTATTAGATGCCCAGCCGCCTATCATCACCCCATATACACCCAGCGATACTACGCCGAAAATATACAGGATGCCTACATTGATATCGGTAACCTGCAGATCAACAACGGTTGAGCCGATGGTCAGTTTTTGCCCCCAGGGAATAACAGCTGAACCAATACAAGCGGTAAGAATTGCCAATGACGGGCCGACAATGAATAAAAATCCACTGGCATTGGTGGGGATGATCTCTTCCTTTAAAAACATTTTGGCGCCATCCGCCAAAGGCTGGAACATACCAAACGGACCGGCGCGGTTAGGGCCTACCCTGTCCTGGAAAAATGCCGCTATTTTACGTTCGGCATAGGTAGAGTACATGGCCACTACCAGGCTGATACCGAATATAACAGCTACTAAAATGAACTTTATAATAATTTCTGATACTTCCATTATAAGCGTGTGTCGCGTTCAAATTGTTCTTTATTGGCCTCCTGTAAAAGCGGGTTGGTTTTCACCACCGGCAAAGGTTTCATTTCGTAATGATTGGAGCTGATAACCGATTGGTGCGATACCTTACGCGGGCCTTCTACCACCCAATCAGCAGTTTTCTTTTTATCGAAACGGCAGGTATTACAAATAAATTCTTCTACCTCGCCATATACATCCTTACGACCTGTTACACGTATCACATCCTCGCCTTTGTACCACAGGGTTACCTTACCACAGCATTTATCGCAATCGCAGTGTGCCTCAACCGGTTTGGTAAACCATACACGCTGTTTAAAGCGGAAGGTTTTATCTGTTAACGCGCCGACCGGGCACACATCAATTACGTTACCCGAAAAATCGTTATCAACGGCTTTCTCTATGTAAGTAGATATTTCTGAGTGGTCGCCGCGGTTAAGTATGCCGTGCAGGCGAGTATTGGTTATCTGGTCGGCAACAAAAACACAGCGGTAGCATAGTATGCATCGCGTCATGTGTAATTGTATCTTATCGCCAATGTCTATTTTCTCAAAGGTACGGCGGTCAAACTCGTAACGGGTTTTAGCCGCGCCATGCTCGTAGCCTAAATCCTGCAGGTGGCATTCGCCGGCCTGATCGCACACAGGGCAGTCAAGCGGGTGGTTTATCAGTAACATCTCTACCACGCCTTTACGCGCCTCAATAACTTCGGGCGAAGTGATGTTTTGCACCTCCATGCCATCCATTACCGTAGTGCGGCACGACGCGATCAGCTTAGGCATGGGGCGCGGGTCTTTATCAGACCCCTTGCTCACCTTTACCAAACAGGTACGGCACTTACCGCCGCTGCCTTCCAGCTTCGAGTAATAGCACATAGCAGGCGGAACAATATCACCCCCTATCTGCCTCGCGGCATTTAGTATGGTGGTTCCTTCTTCTACTTCAACGGGTATGCCGTCTATTGTTACTTTCATTGACATTTAA
Source organism: Mucilaginibacter sp. (assembly GCA_039918195.1). GTDB lineage: Bacteria > Bacteroidota > Bacteroidia > Sphingobacteriales > Sphingobacteriaceae > Mucilaginibacter. The sequence goes on along the minus strand of JBDSIC010000342.1, from coordinate 152 downwards.
TATAACGTCCTTTTTATTTTCTTTTTGTCATGCTGAGGAACGAAGCATCTATTCGCCGATAGATTCTTCGCTGTCGCTCAGAATGACAGTTTTGTTTTTTATTCCCGTACGTCATTGCGAGGAACGAAGCAATCTCTTTGAGCTTATCTCTT
>JBDSIC010000341.1:0-3451 GCA_039918195.1 Mucilaginibacter sp. | reverse complement strand
TTGGACTCCGCCATCAGCGGCGCGAACACCGAGCTGCCTTTGCAGAACGAGATAACCGGTACGTCCTTCCTGTTCAGCTGACTGATAATATCTACAATGTATCGGTGCGAAAATTCTTTATAGTCATCCCACGATAATGCCAGCGCCCAGCTGTCAAATATCTGTACGGCATTTACCCCGGCAGCTATCTGCAGGTTTAGGTAATCAACCGTAACTTTTGCAATTTTAGCCAGCAACCGGTGCGCCAGTTCGGGGTGGTTATGCAAAAGCAATTTGGTCAGCTTGAAATCTTTTGACGAACCGCCTTCCACCAAATAACTCATTACGGTAAATGGCGCGCCGGCAAAACCTATCAGCGGGATGCTGCCATTAAGGCGTTGCTGAATTACCTTTATCGCGTCAGCTACATATTGCAGCCTGTCGGTTACATCAGTTTCCAAAGCATCAATACCAGCTTTGTCGCGTACCGGGTTAGCAAACCGAGGGCCTACACCCTGCGTAAAGCTCAGGTCGCCGCCCATGGCTTCGGCGGTTACCAGTATATCCGAAAATAATATCGCTGCATCAATGCCCAACAGGTTTACCGGCAGCATAGTAACATCGGCGGCTATCTCGGGTGTTTTGCACATCTCCAAAAACGAATACTTGTTTTTTATTTCCCAGTACTCAGGCATAAAACGGCCTGCCTGGCGCATCATCCATACCGGCGGGCGTTCTGTTTTTTCTGAAAATGCGGCTTTTATAAATAGTGAGTCTTTCATGTATATTCTAACTACAAAACAAAAACCAAACTGTCATTTCGAACGAGGAACGAGGAGAAATCTTCTCCGCCATGCGTGGTGGTCGGGCATTTCTTAGAAGATTTCTTACTACGTTCGAAATGACACAGTGGTAAATATTTGTGCATATTTAATTTTTTTTCAATTCCTGCCGAAGCGTGTTCAGCACATCTTTCATTTTAGCGGTTATATTGTCCTGGTTCTTTTCGGCCAGTTGCAAATAGGCCGTTGCTTTTTCTTTATTCCCATTGCGGAAGCTAATGGTAGCCACGTGTACCAAAGCGGCCACATGGTCGTTAACCGAGCGCAGCGGGTATTGCGCGGCTATTTCAAAATGCTTTTCCGCGGCCTCGTAATCGCGTTTTTGCAGGTTGATACCGCCCATTATAAATTCGTAAAAACCGCGGCGCTTTTTGCCCAAATAATCCGGGTGCTTTATTTGCAGCAGCAGGCTTTCGGCCTTATCATATTCCTTTTGGTGAAAATGCCTGGCGGCAAGTATAATGGTACCCTCTCTAAAATACCCCCAAACCAACATACCTATCATCAAGAAGCATACTGCGGCCAGCTCAAAGCTTTGTTTGTAGATAAAAAACGCCGCCAGCAATAAAAATGCTGCCGAAACTATGATGCGCGCCGGGTTGGTGAACATTAATGCTGGTTATCGGTAAATTTATAGCCTACCCCACGGATAGAGTGAAAGAATACCGGATTTTTAGGGTCCGGTTCAAAATATTTACGGAAGGTGAGTATAAAGTTATCAATGGTACGGGTTGACGGGTACACATCGTAGTTCCACACCGTTTCCAATATCTGCTCGCGCGATACGGCCTCGTTGCGGCGCTCAATAAGCAGCTTTAACAACATGGTTTCCTTTTTGGTAAGCGGAGTAACCGAGCCATCTTCGTTTATCAGCTCGAACGAGTTGAAGTGGATGGTTTTCTCGCCTATTTTGTAGCTGTTAAACTCTTTCAGGTCCTCACCTTTTAAGCTGCGTTTTACCAGGTTGTTCACCCTTAATATCAGTTCCTCCAAATTAAAAGGCTTGGTTAGGTAATCATCGGCACCTTTTTTAAGGCCGGCAATTTTATCCTCGTTGGTATTTTTGGCGGTAAGGAACATAATAGGCACCTCGGTATTTTCCAGCCTGATGGTTTCGGCAACCACGAAGCCGTCAATTTCGGGCATCATTACATCCAGTATCACTAAATTAAAACGCTCTTCCTTAAATAATTGAAGCGCTTTTTTACCATTTTTAGCGGTAGATACCTTGTAGCCCTCAAGCTCAAGGTTAAGCTTAATGGCTTCAAGCAGGTGCTCTTCGTCCTCGGCTAATAAAATTCTTTTCTTGCTTTGCATGTTCTTTAAATTTTAGTTTAATCCGAATACAACTTCAAATATGCTCCCTGCCGGTTTGTTATCCTTCACCCTTATGGTTGCTTCGTGTTTATCAAGTACTTGTTTAACTATGTACAGGCCTAACCCTGTACCTTTTGTGTTGCGGGTATCTTCGCTGCCTACGCGGTAAAACTTATCGAAAATACGTGTTTTTTCGGCATCGGCTATACCTATACCATGATCGGCCACCTGGAAGTGCACCTTGCCGTCTTTTTTAAACAGCTTTACTTCGAGCGCTTCGCATGGCCTCGAATATTTCACCGCGTTCTCGATCAGGTTTGTTACTACCGATGTTAAGGCGAACTTATCCCCGGTTATTTCTATTTTGGGTTCAATTTCGGCGTTGATGATCTGCTGGTTTCCGTCACATTTGCTTACCTGCAGCCTGTTCACAATATTATCCACCAAATTGCTCATGCTAAAACTTGCCTTTGGAAAACTGTACGACCGGTTATCAATTTTTGAAGCCAGCAGCATATTTTCCACCATATCATCCAAACGCTCAATATCCATTAATGATTTATCAATGAAGTCCAGCGTTTGTGCTTTGCTCAGATCCCGCTTCTGTATAGTTTGCAGCAGCAGTTTTATAGATGCTAAAGGCGATTTCAATTCGTGGGTAACGGATAATAGAAAGTTCTTTTTCTGCTCCTGTAGTTTGCGTTCACGGTTAAGGGATTTATGCAGGTATATAGCCCCTAAAAGGAATACTGCTACAAACATAGAGCCTTCCCCTAAGATCATCCCTTTACGATCAGGTTGCAGTTTAACCAGCATATAGCCCCACCAAATCAGTTCGGCAACAGCGTAGATGATCAGCGCGTAGAATATGACAATGGGTTTTTTCATATTTCAGGGTGCAGTTTTGGGTTGACCAGTGTATTTGTTTTAGCCTGCAAATTTAGCTAATCATTTATCTTTTAAGTATCATATTTCTGCGGACCAAAATTCGACTTCTAAGCTACGGCCTGAACACAATATCCAAGCTCTCAAAAATAGCGCGTTTGGCTTTTTCCAGGTCTATCTTGGTATGCGCTGCCGATACAAAGCCTACCTCATAACCGGACGGGCCTAAATATATCCCCCTGTTTATCAGCTCGCGGTGCATCTTTTTAAATTTTTCCATGCTGGTCAGGTCAATATCATCGGCGCTACGAATATCCTTGTCAGTAAAGGCAAACCAAAATATCGAGCCGATGCTAAACACTTTAAATTTATAGCTGCGTGCCGTAGCAAAACGTTGTATGGCCTCGGTAAATTCTTCGCTTTTATTG
>JBDSIC010000340.1:0-4965 GCA_039918195.1 Mucilaginibacter sp. | reverse complement strand
CACATGCCGCTGTTCGGCCATTTTTTTGGCGGTGGCGGTGTTCATTTTGTCTTTCAGCAGTAATAGTTTCTCGTAAAAATGGTTAATGGTGGGGGCGTTTGATTTTTGGTAGGCCTCTTTGGTAAGGTTGACGTCGGGTTTTATTGCCGGGTCGTAAAAGGCGCGGCCTTTGAAGCCGCCGTAGCTGAACGCGCGGGCAATGCCTATGGCGCCAATGGCGTCAAGGCGGTCGGCATCCTGCACAATTTCCATTTCTTTAGAGTGAAATGCGGTTTGGCCAAAACCTGACTTGAACGACATGTACCTGATGATCTGCTGCACATGCACAACCGTTTGTTCATCAACAGCTATGCTACGTAACCATTTACCGGCAGTTTCGGGGCCAATATCTTCGTTGCCGTTATGAAATTTGGCATCGGCAATATCATGCAGCAGGGCGGCCAATTCTACAACAAATCCATCTGCCTGCTCTGTTTCGGCTATTAGTTTGGCGTTTGTCCAAACCCTGTAGATGTGCCACCAGTCATGCCCGCCTTCGGCACCTGCCAGGGCATCTTTAACAAAAGTTATTGTGTGGTTTATAATTGCCGCCTGTGTTGTAGTTAACATGGGGCAAATATATTGGTTATAGGGACAATGCGAGCTTACGCCGCTTTAAAATCCCTGCTATCTATCAGCTCAACTATGTTGGTTTCTAATACAGCGGCTATTTGAAAAAGGCGCTCTAAAGTTATTTTAGTGTAACCCAATTCAATTTTACTGTAGGCGTTTTGCGATATTTTAAGTTTCGCTGCCAGGTATTCCTGTGTGTAATTTTTAGTTTCGCGCTGCTTCCTGATATTCGCTTCAACTGCCTTTATTTTCAGACTCATATCTTCCATGTTTAATGTTGTTACATATATAAACGAGAAAGATAGCAGGTCGGATTTTACCGCTTAACATTTTTTTAATATTATTTCATTAACCGATAAAATATTTCAGGGATATTTTACAAAAAAGCTAAGCAGATATATATCAGGGAGCTATAAAGGATAAGTTATAACTACCGCAGGCAGTAAAGTAGCCATATCCAGCGGCACCTGGTCAAACGATACGATGGGCCGGCGATTTTTATAATAGTCAAAAAACGCCTTTTGTGCCGCTGCATCCCAGCTTGCTGAGGTGGTAAAACTAACAGAGAACGGCAGTATAAAATCATGCAGTTTCTCACCGTCAGGAATCACCCATTTATGGTCAGATTTACGGAGCGCGTCAATAATGGGCTTTATCAGTATCGCATCGTCAGCAAAATAAATGATTATCTTTTTTATGCTGCCCTTTTCATCGGCGGTAAACTTAAGCACCGCTGTGCCCACTGCTTTTTTGTTGATAATATCAGCCGAAACCTTCAGGCTATCCTTAAAAAAGCTTGCCATCACGTTTTTGCCGCCCTGGAAAGGGAACGCCAGTTGCTGCTGCGCCACAGCGAAGGTGGCGGTTAGTGCAAAACAAATGCTCAATATTATTTTTTTCATTCCTCTATTTTAGGTTCCCGCTTGCTGCCATCGTACAATTCATACTCTAACAGGCGGCAATCGAGTTTACCGTTATAAAATTCTATTCTTCGCGATGCCTTTAACCCAATCTTTTTTGCCAGGTCGGGGTTACCGGTAAAAATATACCCCCTGTAGCCTTTGCAATTGGTTTTCATAAAATCACCTACACGCTTGTAGGTAGCTTCCAGCTTGGTATGGATACCTAACCTTTCGCCATACTCGGGGTTAAACATAATAACGCCCGGCTCTACCGGAACGTCAGTGTCTGCAAAATCACAAACGCTAAATTCTATTAAATGTTCTACACCTGCCGTATTTGCGTTGCGCTGCGATATGTCTATCGCGTCCTGCGAAATATCCGTCGCTATTATCTTAAACCCGATCTCTTTTTTTGATTTGTCCTTTAATTTGCGGCGTTCCACAAAAAATACCTGCTCATCATAGCCCATAATGTGCATAAAGGCATAGTTCATCCTGAACAGTCCGGGGTGCTTATCGGTAGCCAACAAAGCCGCCTCGATAGCGATAGTGCCCGCACCGCACATAGGGTTAATAAAGGTGCTGTTACGGTCCCACTGGGTAGCCATAATGGTTGACGCGGCGAGCGCCTCAAGCATTGGCGCTTTGCCCGGTATTTTGCGGTAACTGTGCTTGGCCAGCGTTTCGCCTGAGGTATCTAAAAATATTTCGGCCTGGTCATCCTGCCAGTACAGGTGTACAACGGTTTTATTAGCTTCGGCACCCGAATTGGGGCGGACGCCCTTCACGCTTTTTATACGGTCGACAATGGCATCCTTTACCTTTACATTAGCATACAGCGGCGTCAGGATATGCTCGTTGTTAACATTTGAGGTAACAGAAAAGTAGCCGGCAAAGTCTATCACCTTTTCCCATTCTATCTGCACCAGTTCGTCGTACAGTTGCTGAGGGTCATTAGCGGTAAAGCTTTTTAGCAGGTACAGCACCTGGCTGGCGCAGCGCAGGTTAAGGTTAAGCGGTATGCAATCGTCAACGGTGCCTTTTAGTTCGATACCCGTTTGAAAAACACGCACGGGCTTAAAGCCCAGTTCTTCAACTTCCTGCTGCAGGTAAGGCGACAGCCTTTTGTTGCAGGTTATTATAATTTTACTCTCGGTGTGGAAAACTTCCATAATATTTGTGCGAATTTATAAATTAATAACCCCCGATTTTAATTTGTTACCATTAACTTTACATTTTAATATTAATAGCTATGGACATCAAAGGCAAAGTACACGAAGTATCACCAACCGTACAGGTTACCGATTCACTTAAAAAAAGAGAACTGATAGTAGAATATATCGAGAACCCTCAATATCCCGAATATCTGAAATTTGAAGCGATACAGGAACGCTGCAACCTGCTCGACAATGTAAAGGTTGGCGACGATGTAGAAGTGTTCTTTAACCTGCGCGGCCGTCCGTGGACAGACAAAGCCGGCAAAAAAAGCTACTTTAACTCGATGCAGTTATGGCGCATTAATGTGCTTAGCGGCGCGGGCAGCAGTGCATCGCCCGAGTATGCACCACCGGTTGACCTGAGCGCTTCGCCTGACGAGGACGATCTGCCGTTTTAAGAAACGCATAATAAAAGAGCGCGGGACCGTGCGATTCCTTCCCTTGGGAAGGGGGAGGAAGGGATTAAACATTGTGCAAAACCCCTCCCCGCCAAACCACAGGCCCGCCGCACCCCTCCCAAGGGAGGGATGTATTAATCTCATAAAAACTAAAGACCCCTTCCTGACAAACAAGGAAGGGGTTTTAATATATAGATTATTATTTGGGCGCATTAATTCGTGTCCTTGCGCTCGTTTAAAACGAGTGCTTAAAATGGTCTGGCGATTGCATCGCCCTTTCGCATCGCAGATGCTATACAGCGTTAAGCACTCGTCGCAGGCGAGCGTAAGAGGGAATTTTAGTCCTCTTTCACAACCCTTTTTACAGCAATACCGCTGCCCTGTTTTACCTGCAGGTAATAGGCACCGTTTAAGCCCAGGGTAAATGCTTTGCTAAAGCTGCCGTTTACTGCCTTGTCGCTCCACAACACTTTGCCCTGGCTGTCTTTTAACTGAACATCGGAAGTGGTTTTAGCAGGCAGGTTAAAGCTTAGCAGGGTTTTACCGGTCGAAAATTCGGGTGATACATTAATATCCTTTAAAGGTAATTCTGCTTTCTCAACCCCGGCTACCAGGCTCAATTTTTCTTTCGAGGCATCGTTTACCCGGTAGCTAACATGGGTAGTTATACCCTCATCATCAGTATTGGTATAGTTAAAGCTTTGCGAGTTAGGCCTGCTGAAGTTATCAATTGCCCTGCCTATCCTTATTTCTCTCCCCTGCGGGCCGTCACCAAAAGCCATGTCTTCGCGGCCAAAGCGGTCGTCATCTGGTTTAAAATTAAACGCCATAGGGGGCATGTCGCGCAGCATTTTTAATTTAAGGCCCAATTTGTTACCTAAGCTGTCGTTAAAAGACGAGCCATCACCAAAGCTAAACGTTTGGAACTCCCCATCACCGGGGCCAACGCCTTGTCCTTCCACCTTCATCTCCGTATCATCCCCTTTGCGCTTAATAATTATACGATGGCGTTTACCATCAGGGCGTGGTTGTATAATAAAAGCGCGGGACTCAATTGTCATGTCGCCAAAAGCCTCGTCGCGCTCCTTTGCTGATAGGTCTTTGATGTTTTTGTCGTTAACAACCGTATCGCCGTCTTTAATTTTTATTTCAAGTTCTTTTTTTACGATCTTTTCAGGTTGGGGTTGCCCCATAACCAGCGGCGGCAGGCCGATAATGGCGGCTAAGCTTAAAGCGAAAATACACTCGAAGCCGGGTTTTAATAATAATCGTTTCATGATGGGTGTTGATTTAAGTAAAAATTATTATCCAAAAATACCAAGCAACTAAATACCAAGATGTTAAACGGCGGTTATTATTTGTTAAATATTGTTAAAAGCCGGCAAGGGCAGCATATTTAAAATATTTTTGTAGCTACGGATGAATAAGAGAAGCATAAGATTAATAATAGGGCTGATGAGTTTGGCATTGCTGGGGGTAATGGCTATGCAGTATTATTTCCTCAGGCAATCGTACCAGATGCAGTCGGACGTGTTTGACCGCTCGGTTAACGAGGCATTAGGCAGCGTGGCGGCCAAGGTAGCCAAACAGGATGCCATGAACTTTTTAAATACCAAGGCACAACATGCCGAGCATCAAAGCGACACCTACCAGTCGACAAAAATAACAGAGCAAAAAGCGCAGGAGATAAGTTTTGGCACTTCAGCCGATAACAATCCTCCCTCTATAAAGAAACTAAAAAAGAAAATTACTGCCCGGGAAAGGAAACTCGCTGTACTACGCGATAGCCTGAAACGCATGATCATGCATAAAAAAATGGAAGATGACATGGCCGGC
>JBDSIC010000339.1:0-3529 GCA_039918195.1 Mucilaginibacter sp. | reverse complement strand
AGATCCTTCGCTACGCTCAGGATGACAAAAAAACGCAGTTATTAGGTATTACCACAACCACCAAGTCTTCTTGCCCTCAGTTTTATTGGCCAAATTAAACCGCATTTCGATATACTTGAATGTGCGGCGCGACAACCAAAAGATGATCAGGTAATTTACCACGAAGAGGTAAGCGTAAGCCGAAGGTGGAAGTTTTAATAATCGAATGAACACCACGTTAAACAAGCTTAGTACCAGCGTATGTATCATGTAAATAGAATACGACAGCTTGCCTGTTTCGTGTAGTATCGGTACCTTCTTCAGCATACCCGACAGCCAGCCCTTTTCAAAGGCGAATATCAGTATGGTGATGAAAAACAATATCTCATAAATAAAACCATGTGCTTTAAACGTATCGCCATTCCATACAAAAACAAGAGTTATTGCCAGCGCCGACACTTCTAATACACTGAACAATGAATTTTGCAGTGTACGCAGCCATGTTTTCGAATAATTGAAGGTGTTAAAGCAAAGCACCCCCACAAAAAAGCCCGCTATGCCGCGAAGAAAACCATAGTCGAAGCTGCGTGTAAGCTCAAAGCTGCCGGTGAAGTAGTATAACGCACTAAATGCGGCTATCACTATCAGTGCATACACAAAGTTGCGGCCTGCGGTAAGTTTGCCGCGGTTAATAAATATCACCGCCAACCCAAATACAAAGTAGGCTATCATTTCGGCGCTGATGCTCCAGCTGGCAATGTTCCAGCTTACGTCATCAACTCCCGGCAGCTTAACTGAGTTTAGCAGGAACAGGTTGCTTAAAAATGTGGTGATGTTGTTATGCTGGTTATCCAGTTGGTTTACCTGTACATAGTTGGCGGCAAAGTGCTTGGTCAGCTCTATCAATACAAAAAGCAGCAGTATAATAAAATGCAGGGGATATAGTCTGAAAAATCTTTTCTTAAAGAACCTGCGCAGATCGTTAGCAGTGGCTATAAACTGGTAACTGTAAGCTATCACAAACCCGCTGAGCACAAAAAAGAAATCAACAAACAGGTCCGCATTGTAAACAAACTCGTTATTGATGATGGGGGTATTGGAGAAGGCGCTCATATGAAAAAATACCACGAGGCTTGAGAATACCCCCCTGAAAATATCTAACACCTCGAAGCGTTCTTTCATTGATAGGTCTTTAATAAATTGACACAGGTAAAAATAATATTAAAAGCTAAAGTAAATCATCCAAATAGTGTTTATTTAGCCTAACATTTATACTTAACAAAGCGTAAAAAACAGTTGCAACCAAATATGAAGATCGCCCACCTGATATTGGCCCACAGCCAGCCCGGCCAGCTTAAACGGCTAATTGGGCGACTGGCACATCCCGATGCCGATATATACATCCACCTTGACGAAAAAACACCTATGCAGCCCTTTGAACAATTACAAAAGCTGCCTAATGTTTTTTTTGTAACCAACAGGATAAAAGTACACTGGGGCACGTTTGCAATTGTGCAGGCTACTATAAATGGTTTCCGCGAAATTATACGTTCGGGGAAGGAATATAGTTATGTGAATTTGCTGAGCGGGCAGGATTATCCCTTGAAATCTGCCGAAGAGATACACCAATTTTTAAACGCCAACCCCGGCAAAGCTTTTATGAACGCCCTTGTTGCCGAAACGCACTGGCTGGAGGCCCTGCCGCGGGTACAGCTATATCATTTTAACAGTTTCCGGTTTCCGGGCAGGTTTATGCTGCAAAAGTTGGTGAACAAAATAGCACCGCCGCGCAAAATGCCTGACGGACTGGTATTGGTAGGCCGCTCGCAATGGTTTACCATAACAGCGCAGCATGTGAAGTATATTCTTAATTACTGGGACAAGCACCCGGCCCTGCAGCGCTTTATGAAACTGACCTGGGCGCCCGATGAGTTCATCTTTCAAACGCTCCTTTATAACTCGAAGTTTAAAGGCGACATGGTTGATGACGACCTTAGGTATATCGACTGGTCGGGCGGGGGGGCAAGCCCCAAAACGCTGGTTATGGAAGACGCTGAAAAGCTAACCACATCGGGCAAATATTTTGCACGCAAGTTTGATGAAATGAAGGATAGCGCTGTGATGGATCTTTTAGACTCCAGAATCAAGAATTAAGAGTCAAGTGTTAAGAATCAGGAATAAAGAATTTTTTTATCGATGCAAGAAGGGTATATAAATTCAGTTATTAGTCTTAATTCTTAACTCTTGATTCTAATTCCTCAATCCGGGAGCCTTACCCTCGCCGTAAACGTATTCAGCTTTGAGGCTTCATCAAAATCATAAACAAACTCTTCGGCGCATTTGGTGATGATGAGCAGGCCAAAATGTTCGCCAATGCCATACACATCAGGTTCTTCGTCGGTCATATCTTCCACAACGAATCGTACATGATGCGGTCGCTCGTTAATGGCGTATAAATGGTGCATTACATCGTAACTTAACCGGGTTTTGGTGCCGGTAGCTGTGCCGGGCAGCGCCAGCGGGAAGGGTACGCCGTAATCTGTTTTGGTGATGGTTATAAAATGCGGGTCGATATCCACGCTGATGTTCACTGATTCGGCACCGGCATGTTTAAAGCCGTTGGTAAGCAGTTCGGTTACTATGGCTTTGGCCTTAAAATAAAGGTCATGTTCATATGCAAAGTCGCCTAAATTTTCCTCAAGATACTCCAGCACCTGCTTCAAGCTGGGTGTAAGCGCCGTGCTGACGTTTATAAAAGTGAAATATTTACCGCTGTACTTGATTTGCATACTGCATTATCCAGGTATCAATACATCTTCAAAGCTTTTATGTATCTTAAATACTTTATCAAGCCTTATCAGTGTAAACAGGTCGTTTATGTCTTTTTTCAAACTAACCAGTATAACATCCGAGTTCATGGAAATGGCATGTTTAAGCCCGGCAACCAAAGCGCCTAAAAACGAACTGTCCATATAGCTAACCCGGCTCATGTCTATCACAATTTTTTCGTTATGGCCGTCAAGCAGGGTTATCAACCCGCTTTTAAACTTGTCCGAGTTATTCAAATTTGCTTCAGAAACATCAAGCTTAGTAAGTAAATAGCCGCTTTCCTGTTTTACTATGTTTATCATATTGACACTTTATAAATATTTATTATGCTGCAATCGTCAACCTGTTTATCGCCGTCAATATTAAACAGGTCTTTTTTCATCTGCCTGAAATCAGCAGTTTCATTGTCTTTCAACCACGAATTTATCTTTTCTGCAAACAGGTTATAATCACTCTTACTGCCTGATTCTGAGGCGAAATCTATCAGGCCATCAGTAAAAATAAACAATTGGTCGGTATCTTTCAGTATTATCTCATTTTCATTATAACTTCCTTCGGCAAACAGGCCCAGCAACAGGCCTGCCGATTTGATGATATTCACTTGTTTTGCCTCGGCATCGTAGTGCAGCAAGGGTAGATCGCCCGCGCCCGAGTAGGTGAGTGTTTGCTTTTCCGAATCTATCAATATCAAGGATAAACTCGATAATATATCCTGCAGCAC
>JBDSIC010000338.1:0-3668 GCA_039918195.1 Mucilaginibacter sp. | reverse complement strand
GGCTGTACTTTAATTTTTACTTTACCTGTCAACGTGTCAATGGTAACCTCCCCGCCCAGCACCGCAGTATACAGATCAAGCTTTACTGTATGGTACAAATTATTTTTATCACGCTTAAAACGTACGTCGGGCGCAACACGGAAAGTAATATAAAGATCGCCTGCAGGGCCGTTGTTAACCCCGGGGCCACCGTGTCCGTTAATTTTTATAGTTTGGCCGTTCTCAACACCGGCGGGTATGGTTATGCGTATGTTTTTACCATTAACGGTAAGGGTTTGCTTGTGGGTTTCAAATACCTGCTGCAAAGAGAGCTGTAATTCGGCATTAAAATCCTGGCCGCGGTATTTTGCCTGGCTGCCCCGACCGGCACCGCCTGCCGCTTGCCCGAACATAGATTGGAAGAAATCAGAAAAATCGCCGCCGCCAAACCCTTCAGCGCCGCCGCTATATTGCCTGCCGGCGTAATCCTGTTGTTGCCGGTTTTGCTGTTGTTTTGCTTGTTCATAAGCTTCGCCATGCTGCCAGTTTTCGCCATACTGATCGTATTTCTTGCGTTTTTCCGGGTCGCTCAAAACTTCATTGGCTTCATTAAGCTGCTGAAATTTTTTATTAGCATCAGTGTCGTTAGGGTTTAAGTCGGGGTGATACTTGCGCGCAAGTTTGCGATAGGCGTTTTTAATGTCTTTCTCAGTCGCCTTTTTATTGATCCCTAATACTTCGTAATAATCTATAAATGCCATATTTGCGGGTTTTACTAAGATTACAACGTATAACAATGTCGTTAATTTGCTAAATCTTCAGTAATTGTACCATAAACCTTAACTTTGAAGTTATAGTTTCAGATGCCAGGTAAATTTACACATAATGAATTCAGCTATTATACCCGATAACGAAAAGAATAGATTAAAAGACCTGTACGGAACAGAATTGTTGGATACCCCGCACGAGCAGGAGTTTGACGATATAGTGAAACTGGCATCAGAAATATGCGAAATGCCTATTTCACTTATCAGCCTGGTTGACGCCAACAGGCAATGGTTTAAAGCCCGCATAGGTATTGATGTTGACGAAACCGACCGTGATATCTCATTTTGCAGCCACGCCATATTACAGGATAATATATTTGAAGTGCCGGATGCCAGCCAGGATGCCCGTTTTAATGATAACCCCCTGGTATTAAACGATCCTTCAATTAGGTATTACGCGGGTGTTCCTTTGGTAACCGGTTCAGGTAACAGGCTTGGCACCTTATGCGTTATTGACAAGGTACCGCGCATGCTTACCGAAAAGCAAAAATTCGGGCTAAAGGTACTGGCAGATAATGTAATTAAGATAGCGGAGCTGCGTATTAGAAATAAGCACCTTAACTACCTTACCCAAACCCAAAAGCGTATTATATCCATACTCGCGCATGATGTGCGTAACCCGCTGGCTTCTATAAAATCAGTTATAGAGTTTCGCAAGTCGGATATGCTGGATGAAGCCGAAGCGGCACAAATGATGGATATGGTGAGCCTGCAACTGGACAGCACCATTGACATGATAGAGAACGTGGTGAACTGGGGCGAGATGCAGCTGAAGTTTGATAAGTTTAGTTTTGAAGAATTCAACATGTACCAGTTGGTAGCCCGCATAGCCGGCTCAGAAACCCTGAATACCTATGCCAAGCATAATGCTATTATCAATAATATAGATAAAGAGTTAATTATGCGCAGCGATAAAAGGGTAGTAGAGTTTATATTGCGTAATTTATTAAGCAATGCCACCAAGTTTACAGAAAATGGCACTATTACTATATCTGCACAAAAACAAGGGGCTTATACAGCTATACAAATTAAAGATACGGGCGTAGGCATGCCTGCGGAGAAGGCCACGCAATTATTTACCGGTAGTGGTAATACCACAACAGCAGGTACCAAAAACGAAAAAGGTAACGGCCTCGGCCTAATGCTGGTAAAAGAATTTGTAGACCGTTTGGGCGGAACAATAAGTGCGGAGAGCAAGCCGGGCGAAGGTGCTTGTTTTAAGGTGGTGATATAAATTACAGATCGGTTAACCGGGTGCGGGTACGCTTTACATAGTTGCGTATATCAAGCACAATACCTGCAAAAAAGTAAAATATCAGCGGGAAACCAACCGCCAAAAACGAGGAGTAGATAAAGAATAGCCGGATCTTCGCTATCGAGATATTAAAACGCTCGCCCAGGTAAGTACATACCCCGAAGGAGTACCGTTCAAAAAATGTAATGACACGTTGTAGCATATCAGGCTAATTTTAGTATTTTAATTCCAACGCCGCAATCCAGGCATTTCTTATAGTTGCAATAATTATTTTTTAGTTCAAGCAAAGCCTGCGATTCAAAGGCCGTACTTATTTTCAGTCCTAAGTTACTAAAATCTGTTGTAATATTGTTCTGTTCGCACGGTAAACTTTCTAACAATTTTAAGCTGCGGCTAATATAATACTGTAACTGGTGCTGCTTGCCATAACTGAATAAAAATAGTGCCAAAGTATTCAGTAACAGCACATCAACAGATTTTTGCCCTAAATTTTTTGCGGATGGCTTTGATTCAACATCAAACCGGTAATGATCTTCCCAATAGGGGTGTACGTGTATGTCAGTGAATAAGGTGCGTAATCCTGCTACTTTTTTTATCTCCAGTACTTTACTCAGCAGGTGATTTGAGCGGATGATGAGTGCTGCGAACTGCGCCAACCTGATGGTAGGAAAATTTTGAGGCCGCATGCGCATAAATTTCCATAAGTGATTATCTAAGGGTTGCAGGCTATGTTTCTTCCGCAAAAAATCATATTCGGTTTTTAGCTTACGCGGATATTCGTCTGCCGGTTCGCTATTTAAAAAACCGGCCTGCCCGAAGATAAGCGCCTCAATTTGCAGGGCGCTGTTTTTATGCTTGGCCAAAGTTATTTGCGGCAGCGATTTCGCCAGCAGCTCAAACGGCAGGGCATTGGTTTTAAAACCAAAATTGGCAGCTAAAAACTGGTAAAAGGTTTCTTCCCAGTCGCCGCGGTTACGGGCAAGCGCCGCTGTAACGGTTTCCGACCGCTTTTCCAACCGCTCTATCAATAACCGCGACAGCCAGTTACCCATAGTGAGACCATCAACCTGTGCTATGCTTGCCTCGCAGGGGATGAATTGCCTGTTGCCGAAAATAAGCGCGTGGTAGCGGTTGTACAGTTCGGGCGCTATGCGATTTTGCAGTTCCAGCGTAGGTATGCGCCGGCCGTTGGGCAATATTACAGGCGCATCGTCGCGATACACCACATGGAGTATCACGCTGTCATAAGCATTATCATCGGTATGCCCGTGGCGCTGCCAGTCGGACGATGACAGGTGCAGTTCTACGTTTCCGGCCCAAACGGTATCGCCAATGCGGATACGCGCGTTATGAAAATCAGGCCCCGAATCCTTGTTATGTATCCCGGGCGAAGATATTTCCAGTTCCTCACCATCAACAGTTTGCAAACCGGCGCGGTCAAACAGCCTGAATTTCCAAACGTAGTGCAAAAAATCTTCGGTGAAAAGCATGAACTAAAGATATAGATTTGAGATTTTAGATGTGAGATTTGTGATAAAGAAATTTCTCGTCCACCTTTCCGGCGGCTGGTGAAGTGCTATTTGCAGGGTGTCGCAGGTGTTGCGTTG
>JBDSIC010000337.1:0-4765 GCA_039918195.1 Mucilaginibacter sp. | reverse complement strand
GTGTTCAAAGTTTACAAACCATTGGGTGATGTAACCAAAGCGCAATTTTTGAATGATACAGAGATTGAAACACCGGTATTCGTACGGTTCTCTACCGTGGCCGGCTCACGTGGGTCTTCGGACCTGGCAAGGGATGTGAGGGGGTTCGCCGTGAAATTTTATACGCAGGAAGGTAACTTTGACCTGGTTGGTAATAATATGCCGGTATTTTTTATACAGGATGCTATAAAATTTCCTGACCTGATACATGCGGTAAAACCCGAGCCTGATAATGAGATACCACAGGCTGCTTCGGCACATGATACCTTTTGGGATTTTATCTCATTGATGCCCGAATCGGCGCATATGATCATGTGGGCGATGAGCGACCGCGCTTTGCCGCGCAGCTACCGCATGATGGAAGGGTTCGGCGTGCATACGTTCCGTTTTGTAAATGCCGAAGGTAAGTCGAGCTTTGTTAAGTTCCATTGGAAACCTTTATTGGGCGTACATTCCGTAGCCTGGGACGAAGCACAGAATATCTCGGGCAAAGACCCGGATTTTCACCGCCGCGACCTTTGGGAGGCCATTGACAGCGGCGCGTTCCCCGAGTGGGAACTGGGTGTGCAGGTGATACCTGAAGAGGACGAATTTAAATTTGAGTTTGACCTGCTTGACCCTACCAAACTGGTGCCGGAAGAACTGGTGCCTGTACAACGCGTTGGCAAAATGACGTTGAACCGCAACCCGGATAATTTCCATGCCGAAACAGAACAGGTTGCTTTCCATGTTGGCCACGTTGTGCCGGGGATAGATTTTACCAATGACCCATTAATGCAGGGCAGGCTATTCTCTTACACCGATACACAGTTGCTGCGTTTAGGCGGACCGAATTTTCACGAGATACCGATTAACCGCCCGGTTGTGCCTGTACACAATAACCAGCGCGACGGGCATATGCGCCAAACCATTAACAGGGGCAAAACCAGTTATAGCCCCAACTCGCTTGGCGGCAACGACCCGGCACAAGCCAAAGAGGCCGAAGGCGGTTTTGTGTCCTATCCCGAAAGAATAGACGCCCGCAAGATAAGGGCGCGAAGCAAAAGCTTTTTCGACCATTTTAGCCAGGCAAGGTTGTTTTTCAACAGCCAGTCGGCCCCGGAGCAAAACCACATTATTGATGCCCTTAGCTTTGAGTTAGGCAAGGTAAAAACCGTTGCCATACGCGAAAGGATGCTGGGCATACTGGCACAAATTGACAAAGGACTTGCTGCCGCGGTGGCTTATCCGCTGGGCCTGCACGTACCTAAGGACGTAGCACAGCTAAACCACAGCATACCGGCGGACGGCAACCCAGCCGATTTCGAGTCGATACAGGTGGAAGGCTCACTGGCTAAATCAGCTGCTTTGAGTATGGCCAATACGGTTAAAGACACTATAAAAACCCGCAAGATTGCCATACTGGCTGCGGATGGTGTTAACGCAATTTCATTGAACACTGTAAAGGCAGCTATAGAAGCTGCCGGTGGTGTAGTTGAAGTGATAGCGCCAAGGCTGGGATATATCACCGCCGAAAATGACGAACAGATCCATGTAGATGATACGTTTATGACCACAGCTTCGGTATTGTTTGACGCGGTTTATGTGCCAGGCGGCGGCAACAGTGTTGCTACTGTTGAAGCGGATGCTGACGCGGTACATTTCCTGAACGAAGCATTTAAACATTGTAAAGCAATAGCGGCAGATGCGCAGGCCATGCAGGTACTAGAGGCTACTTATTTCGCCAAAAAACTACCGCCTGACTTCTCAAACGAAAGTGTGTTGACGGAAGGGATAGTGGTTGGTGATGGTGCCAAGAAGTTAGCAGACCAGTTTATCGCGGCTATTGCCAAACACCGCTTCTGGGACAGGGAAAAGCCACGGAAGATACCGGCATAATAAACCAAAGCCCCTCTGATTATTTCGGAGGGGCTTTTTTATGCTTCTAATAAGGCAATAGCTTCTTCGTTACCTTGCTGCGCAGCCAAGTCGATGACTGACATACCCCTTACATCCAGCAAGGTTTTATCAGCACCATGGCTTAACAGTAATTTCACCAGCTCATTACGGCCAAACATGGCGGCAAACATTAGTGCCGTACCACCATTGCCATGCTGAAGGTTTAGGTCTGCGCCGTGTTGTATCAGCAATTCGGCAATGTCTGGATAGCCTTTAAATGCGACGCCCATCAGGGCCGTATTACCCCCTGCGTCGGCAGCGTTAACATCTGCGCCTTGCTGCAGTAAAAATTCGGCAGCTTCATATTGGTTGTTATAGCAGGCGATTATCAGCGGCGTATAACCTTTTTCATCGCGGGCGTTAATGTCGGCGTTCTTTTCAAGCAATTCTTTGATAACGCCTGCTTCGCCTTTACGGGCAGCATGTATAATAATTTCGTTGAGGTTATCCATGTACACAAAACCCGCGGGGCTTCACAATGTTTCTACAAAACCATTTAAAGTAGCTACGTTTTGCACCGCCGCACCCATGGTGTTGTTGAAGTAGGCATACACGGTTTTATCTTCGTCGAGCCAGTCGCGAATGTAGCCGGCATATTCATACAAAAAGTCATCGGCATAACTCCCCCGGTAGCCCCCTTCAGGCCCATGGAAGCGCAGGAAAACAAAATTTGTCCAGGGCTCAATTGTTGGTGTAGCTGAAGCCGGCAGGTCATGGCTTACCATACCCATGCCATAATTTTCAAGCATTTCATAAACCTCATCTTTGTACCACGATCTGTGGCGGAATTCCACCGCCGTATCCCATTCCTTTTGCGGGTCGCAGTCGCGGATAATACTTAGTAATTGCTCCACTTTGTGCATACTGCTCACCTGTATCTTTGGCGGGAACTGCACCTGCAGGCTTCCTTTTTTGTCACCTGCATGGCTGATAACCTGCATAAAGCGTTCTATATCTTCGGGTTTAAATTCCAGTTCTTTTTGATGAGTAATATCACGCCATAATTTAAAGGTGAAACGGAAATCATCCGGCACATCATCAGTCCATTTTTTTATAGTAGATGGCATGGGCACCTTGTAAAAGGTGCTGTTTATCTCAACGCTGTTAAACAGGCTCGCGTAATAATTCAGGCGACTTTTATCGCGGAAAGCTTCAGGGTAAAATTGCTTATTGCGTACGGGTAATTCGATATTGCTTGTACCTGAATAGAATTTTGCAGCCATAGGATATTGTATGCCAACATGGTGCCAAATTTAGAAATTAGGGATTGGAGGTTAGAGATTAGTTTCATTTAGCACAAGACTTGTGTGGCTGATGTGGGCGCAGAAGATTTCTCCTCGTACCTCGTCGAAATGACATTTCTTTTATATTCTAAACTGCCAACTATCCCTTACTTTTACCGCATGACTAAATACACCATCCCCCTGCAGATGCTCGATCTGCACGATGACGGTTTTCACCCGATTATTAATGTGAGCCTTTTTGGCAAACCCTTTAAACTGGTACTTGATACCGGCGCTTCCAAAACTGCGTTCGACAAAAATCAACTTTCCGAAGCTAATGAAGAAGCACTTATATCAGCTACTGATAAGCTGTCTACCGGCTTGGGCACCAACAGCATGGAATCGTACACGGCCATTGTTGCCGACCTGCATATAGGCGAACTCAAAATTGATGAATTTGAAGTGGCTGTGCTTGACCTGTCGGCTATTAATATTGCTTACGAGCAGCTTAACCATCCGCAAATACTGGGTGTTTTGGGCGGTGATATATTGATGAATTATAAAGCTGTGGTGGATTATGGTAAGAAGAAACTAATACTAAAAACCCCTTAACCCCCGAAGGGAAAACTTAAAAGCGTATTTTTCAACCAACAAAAAAAGAGCAATGAATTTCATCGCTCTTTTTTTATGATTACAATATCTTGATTCTTACAGCTTAATTCTAAATTCTAAGTGTCTATCCGCGCGTACTTAGCGTTCTTCTCGATAAACTCGCGGCGCGGTGCAACCTCGTCACCCATCAGCATACTAAAGGTATGGTCGCACTCGGCAGCGTTCTCAATGCTAACTTTTTTAAGGGTACGTGTGGCCGGGTTCATGGTGGTATCCCATAACTGCTCGGCGTTCATCTCGCCCAAACCTTTGTAACGCTGTACGTGCACGCTATCCTCTTTACCGGCACCTTTAAGGCGCTGTATGGCTACATCGCGCTGCTCATCGTTCCAGCAGTATTCAAAGTCCTTACCTTTTTTAACCTGGTAAAGCGGCGGCGATGCGATGTACACATAACCAAACTCAACCAGCTCTTTCATGTAGCGGAAAAAGAAGGTCAATATCAGCGTGGTAATGTGCGAGCCGTCAACATCAGCATCCGTCATGATGATGATCTTGTGGTAGCGCAGTTTAGTGATGTTCAGCGCCTTGTTATCCTCGGGCGTACCAATACTTACGCCCAGGCCGGTGAACATATTCTTTATTTCCTCGTTTTCGTATATCTTATGCTCCATGGCCTTTTCCACGTTCAGTATCTTACCACGTAATGGCAAAATGGCCTGGTTATCGCGGTTACGTCCCTGTTTGGCAGTACCACCTGCCGAGTCACCTTCCACAAGGTATAGTTCACAAACCACCGGGTCGCTGTTGGCGCAATCGGCCAGCTTGCCGGGCAGGCCCGAGCCGCTCATCACACTTTTACGCTGCACCATTTCGCGTGCCTTACGGGCAGCGGCACGGGCAGTAGCGGCAAGTATAACCTTACTCACTATCATTTTGGCTTCCCTCGGGTT
>JBDSIC010000336.1:0-4876 GCA_039918195.1 Mucilaginibacter sp. | reverse complement strand
TTACCCAGGTCAAGTACTATGCCGTTTCCTTTTTTTAAATTGTCGTCTTTTTTGCAGCCTGTGTATAAGGCCGGTAGTAAAGCTATTATAGCAATTATTAATATTCTTATCGGGGTATTTTTCATTTGTTGCTTTTTTAATATTACGTAAGTAACCGGCATAATGCGACAAGATGAACAAATACAGTCGCTCGCTCTTAAAATCAAGTTGTCGAACGTACATAGAAATCTTATACGCCTTGCATCTGCGTTTTACATGGCGTATAAGATTCTCCTCGTTCCTCGTTGGAAATGACAATTTTGATTAAACTGTTGGTAAATCGCCCTCCCAAAAGCCCTTTTTATAGTAACTTTGTATTACAAATGGCTTATAAGTTTATTGATAATTACCGCGAGAAGGGAGCCCGGAAACAGCTTGTCGAAATTTTAAAGAAAAAGGGTATCGACGATGAAAATGTGTTGAATGCAGTTGGTAAGGTGCCGCGCCATTTCTTTTTTGATGAAACCTTCTGGAACCAGGCCTACCGTGATATCGCCTTCCCGATAGGTGAGGGGCAAACCATATCGCAGCCCTATACCGTGGCTTACCAAACACAATTGCTGCATATAAAAAAAGGCGACAAAGTGCTTGAAATAGGCACCGGCAGCGGCTACCAAACTTGCATATTATTAGAGCAGGGTGCAAAGGTATACACCATCGAAAGGCAGGAAAAACTGTACGAGCGTACCATAAAAGTATTACCCCACATGGGCTACAAGCCCCAATTCTTTTTAGGCGACGGTTCAAAAGGCATTGCCGAACATGGGCCTTATGACAAGATAATTGTTACCGCCGGCGCGCCAACCGTGCCCGATGTGCTGTTACAGCAGCTCAAAGTAGGTGGCCTGTTAGTTATCCCCGTAGGTGATGAAGAATCGCAAAAAATGGTGACCGTGTTAAAGGTAGGCGAGCATGATTACGAAAAGGTGGTGCTGGATACTTTTCGGTTTGTTCCGCTGGTGGGGGATAAAGCGTGGTAACTTCTTTAGAATCAAGAATTAAGATTCAAGAATCAGGAGAGAAAATTTAAAGTTATTACACAAAAAAGAAGAGTAATTAAGGAAGTCTTGATTCTTGGCTCTTAACTCTTGATTCTCAAAAAAACTACCGTTTCATCGTCCTGTCCATCTCCACCTTCACATCGCGCTCTTTCATGGTTTCGCGT
The DNA here is from genome assembly GCA_039918195.1 of Mucilaginibacter sp. Classification (GTDB taxonomy): domain Bacteria; phylum Bacteroidota; class Bacteroidia; order Sphingobacteriales; family Sphingobacteriaceae; genus Mucilaginibacter. The sequence continues at coordinate 3,672 of JBDSIC010000336.1, read as the reverse complement.
TTGTCGAAGGTTTTTTTGCCCTGGGCCAGGCCTATTTTTAATTTGGCAAAACCGCGTTCGCTGATGAATAGTGCGAGGGGGATTATGGTGAAACCTTTTTCTTCGCCTTTGGTAAGCAGTTTTTTTAGTTCTTTTTTGTTGAGGAGCAGCACTCTGTCGCGTTTGGCTTCGTGGTTGTAGAACGAACCCATGGAGTATTCGGAAATATGCAGGTTGCGAACGTAAAGCTGGCCGCCAATAAAGGTACAAAAAGCATCGTTTATATTGGCCTTACCCTGGCGAATGGATTTTATTTCGGTACCAAGCAGTTGTATACCGGCCACATATTCGTCCAGTACGTGGTATTCAAAGTAAGCTTTTTTGTTTTTTATATAGATATTCTCGTCGCTCATTGCCTTAGCTCATATTATTTAGACACTCACCCCTCTGCAAACTGCAAAAAGTGTGTATTGTTTTTACCCTCTTTGCGCAGCAGAGAGAGCCGACAGCGAAGCTTGTCGGGGTGAGTTGCTGCAAATATGCAAATTATTTTTGTTGCGGCTTAACCACCAGCACAGGCACGTTAACCATGTGCCTGACCGAGTTTACCGTAGTGCCGAATATCAGGTCCTTAATAGCCTTATGCCCGTGCGAGCCCATTACGATGAAATCAACTTTCTCATCATTCACTATTTTAGAAATGGCCTGGGCAGGTAAACCATAGCCTATCCGGGCTGTGGCCTTGTAACCTAACTTATCAAGGTCTTCTACATATTTATCCAAATTCTTTGCATCGCTTTGTGTTTCATGGTCCATCACATCAGTGCCGTGGTAACGTGCGCCGGCCGTTTCAACTACGTGTATCAGGGTGTAGCGCGCGCTTTTGCCGCCCTGCATAATGCCGTGGCGTATAGAGTTACGGTCGTTTTTCGAAAAATCAATGGTGATGGCGATGTGCCTGTATAAAATCTCATCAATATCCCCCAGTGATGAAGCTTCGCCGTGCGGCACACGGTCGGGCCTTTCCCTGCGTTTGAATAAAAAAGGCTTAAAAAACACGTACAAAAGCAGTAAAGCCACGCCGGTTATCAAGGGCAACACAATGGTATATATTTCTATCCGCGCGTTAGGGTAATCGCTTATCCAGCCGGTGATTTGCTCAATAACCAATTTAACGTTCAGGCTTACTATAACAGCCGCGCTGAACCAGGCCAGTATCTTTATTTTGGGGCCTATGGCAAAAGTGCCCATTTTTGCCTTTTCAGACGTGAAGTGTATGAGCGGAATAATGGCAAACCCCAATTGCAGGCTTAACACAACCTGGCTTAATATCAACAGGTCACCCAAGGCCCCTTCGCCAAAATACAGGATGGTGAAAACGGCGGGTAATATCGCCAGTAACCGCGTTAGCAAACGGCGCAGCCAGGGTTCTATCCGCAGGTTGATATGGCCTTCCATAATGATCTGCCCGGCCAGTGTGCCGGTTATGGTGGAGCTTTGGCCCGAGGCTATCAGCGCCACAGCGAACAGCACAGGCGCGGTTTTGCCGAAAATATGTTCCAGTAGTTTGTAGGCATCCTGTATCTCGGCTACTTTAAAATACCCGTTGGTAAAAAAAGCGCTCGCAGCAAGTATCAGTATGGCGGCGTTCACAAAAAATGCCAGGTTAAGGGCAATAACCGTATCAATAAAATTATACTTAATAGAGGCTTTTATGCCCTCGTCCGATCGGTTAATCTTGCGTGTTTGCACCAATGCCGAATGCAGGTAAAGGTTGTGCGGCATTACCGTGGCACCAATAATACCTATGGCAATGTACAGCGCACTGCCCGACAGGTTGCCGGGTGTAAAGCCTTTTGCTACTTCGATAATATTGGGCTCTACAATAAACATCTCTGTTAAAAAAGAGAGGCCTACAATAAATATCATGGATATAATAAAGGCTTCCAGTTTGCGCATGCCTTTGTTCATTAAAAAAAGCAGGAGTACGGTATCGGTGATGGTAAGCAGTACGCCCCATATAAGCGGCAAGTCAAACAATAGGTTAAGACCGATGGCCATGCCGATTATTTCGGCGAGATCGCAGGCGATGATGGCCAGTTGTGCCAATATGTACAGGCAAAAGTTGATAAAACGCGGATAAGCATTTTTGGATGCCTGCGCCAGATCAAGCCCGCGCACAATGCCTAACCGGGCACTTAATGATTGCAGCAGCAGCGCCATCAGGTTCGATGCCAGTAACACCCAAAGCAGCCGGTAACCGAACGCGCTGCCGCCGGCAATATCTGTTGCCCAGTTGCCGGGGTCCATATACCCAACGCTAACCAGGTATGCCGGGCCCAAAAAGGCAAGTATCTTCCGCCAGCCGGTCTTGTTCTCGGTGTTTACGGTGTTGTGTACGTCGCTTAATGAGTCGGTATGTTTTGAAGTCATTTATTAACCGCTTTGCTTATATGCTGATGGTAAACGCAATAAATAAATTATGGTTTAAAAATATGCATAATAAATTAAATTATGCAAAGCTAATTACTAAAATTAGACTAACCTAATTTTATACTAAAATTTATTTCTGTCAAAAGCCGAATTGAAAAAATTTAATTTTGTTGGAGATGTAAAAGCATATATTTGCACCATTATGGCTGCCGAAATAGACAAAATAGATCTTCAAATTCTTAAAATTTTACAAGAGAACGGGAGGATAACCAACCTGCAGTTATCCAACGAGATCGGCCTGTCGCCCGCGCCAACACTGGAGCGTGTACGCAAGCTGGAAAACGCCGAATACATTAAAAGCTACCATGCACTTGTCGACGAAGAAAAGCTTGGCCTCGGCATAAAAACCTTTATACAGGTATCGCTCGATTTTCATAAGAACAATACCATCCAGGTATTTTTAGAAGAGATACAAAAGATAAAAGAGGTAACGGAATGTCATCATGTAACCGGCCAGTGCGATTTCCTGCTGAAAGTTTATGTGCGCGACATCAAATCATACGAACAGCTTATTATGGAAAAAATAAGCCGCATCAGTGTGGTTAAAACCTTCCATACCATGATGATCATGTCCACCAGTAAGAAGGAGCCTATTATACCGCTGGAATACTAATAGCAGAATCAAGAGTTAAGAATCAAGAACCAAGAATTAAGATAATCTGAGGTTGTCCAAGGTCGGTTTTAGATTCAATTTTTTACATCTTGAATCTTGCCTCTTAATTCTTGATTCTCGAAGTTAAGAGTTCGCCAACCTCAATATCTCAATCACCCTATCTTTATCGGTTACGTTAAAGTTGTATTCGTCGCCATAATAGCTACCCATAATAATGTGGTCGTTATGGTATTTCATTTGACTGTCAGCATGTACTTTAGCTGTTGAATGTATCTCGGTAACCCCCGTAAAATGTATCAGATCGGCAACGTTATGCTCGCTGATACCGCAGCCGGGCATTATGCCGATACGGCCGGCTGCTTTTTCAACCAGGTGTGCTATAATATTGGCACCTTCCATGGCCGTAGTTTTGCCGCCCGAGGTCAATATCCTTTCAAAGCCAATTTCAATAATATCTTCAAGTGCCTGGTATTGGTCGGCGCATACATCAAATGCCCGGTGAAACGTTACGCCAAGCCCAAACTGTTTTGCCAGGCGCACAAGTATGGTGCATCGTTCTTTATCCACCTTGCCGTCAGGGGTTAATA
>JBDSIC010000335.1:0-2804 GCA_039918195.1 Mucilaginibacter sp. | reverse complement strand
TGTTTAGGGTTGAGGACCCATCTAACGAGGAAGGCGACTTTAAGGAATACCTTAATCCTGAAAGCCTGAAAATTATCCCGGGCTATATCGAGCCTGATCTGGCTACCGCGGTTGAGGGCAAAGGTTACCAGTTTATCCGCAAAGGGTATTTTACTTTAGATAGGCATTCGACGCCCGAGAAATTAGTGTTTAACCGCACGGTGACATTGAAGGACGGCTGGGTGAAGAAGTAGCGGTTATCCAAATCAGCTATAATAATATAAAGCCTTACCGAAATACGCGGTAAGGCTTTATATTTGATGCCAAACTAAATCTTATTACATGAAAAAACTGCTACGCTGCTTACTGTTATTACTAATACCCTTTTCCTCATTGGCACAAACCCAGCCCGCCCTATACAAAGATTTTAGCGAGGGTATAAAGGATGTAACCAATTCTTTTGAACTTAATGAGCACGTAAATATCCTACAAACCGACTTGGATAATGATAACTTCGAGATGTCGGCTATTGACGAAAATATGAAGGTACTGTGGCGTACAACCATAGTAGGTTATGCTATGTCATGCGGTAATTTTAAAGGTAAAATCCTGGCCGTTGCCGCTACGGGTTATAGCAGGTTAAAAGGGCCCAACGGCATATACAAGGGGTATATTATCAATCCCAAAACAGGCAGGGTTGAAATTGAAAAGATAATATACGGCAACACCGGCCAGTACTGGGACGATGTTCGCACATTTTACACCAGCAACGGCACGTATTTTAAACTGGCAGTAAGGTAAACGGCACTTACCCGTTCCTTGTTTAGTATAACCAAGCAGCTTAAGGATTATTATGGCACCAAGGATCTCAGTGTAATTGATTTTGATGAAAAGCTGGAGGTAACATCAATTGTTAAACCCGCGGTTGCCGATGGGGTATTTATCAATATAACCGGCAATTACCAGGGCGACCTGTTCCTGGCGCTGTTCACCGGTGGGCGTACGGTAATTATCAATAAATATGAGGCCGGTAAAACAGCGCCATCGGGCAAGCTTACCCAGGATATCGCCCTGCGCAATACGGATGATGATGACGACCCGGGAAACCATATCAGGCTTTTTGCATCCGAGAGCGACCGCAACGTGATATATTTTAGCGTGATGTACAAGAATTTTGATAAGGATATTCACCTTGATGTTGCCAGGTTTGATTTCGGCAAAAAGGATAAGCAGGTGGTAAGCGAGGTGTTCAACAGGGATAAGATAAAGCAGATAGAAAAAAGCTTTGTACGGCCAAATAAGGATATAGACAAGCCCGACATCGGCTCGGCCGGGAATATGGAAGTTAGGTATATGAAGGAGAGTGGCAATACGCTGATTGTAGCCATGTCAAACAGGTATATCCAGCGGGGGCAGCAGGCCGTATGGCTGGTTGAACCTTCCATTGTTATTAATGGGTACGACCTGAACCTGAAAAGTAAATTCCAGCAGGTAATGCCTTCGTTTTACTTATGCGGTCTTAAATACCTGCCTGCGGGCTTTTATGCCGATAATAATACGCTGCGCGTGATCGCCAATAACAAAGATGGCCTTATGTCGTACAATACCATTTACGGCGAACTCGACCTCACCACCGGAAAGTGGAAGCGCATGGACATCCTATCCAAAAAGAAACTGAAAGGCACCGCCTTTGCCGACGGCCCCAATGTATTGTGGTACAAAAAGAATTTTATAGTCCCCTTTTTGGAACCGGGCGGCATGCTCAGCATTAAGTTTGACTTGGCGCTGCAAAATAATCCGCTCTAAGGGCAGGGCTTAATACTTTTGGTACACATTATACAACACATTCAGATCCAGCTGCGATAGTTGCGGCAGGTTATCCTGTTGCACAAAGTGATTTTTGAAGGCCTGTACGGCGGCGTTATAGTTGCCCGTGTCGTAGCCGATGAGGCGCAGGGCGGTAGTGGTATCAAAGTTGTCGGGGGCAAGCTCAAGCAGATCATCGCTCCAGTAGCCGAACCCTTTTTGGGCCAGCAGCTGCCAGGGGAACAGTTTGCCGGGGTCGATTTTGCGGGCAGGGGCTATGTCCTGGTGGCCGATAAAGTTGGCAGTGGGGATGTTGTAGGTCTTTTTTAGCTGTGCCAGCAACGCCAGCAGGCTGTTTATTTGCGCCGGGTTAAAAGGCGCTCTGCCATTATTATCCAGCTCTATCCCTATCGACGAACTATTGATATCCGTTACGCTGCCCCAGCGGCCTACGCCACCATGCCAGGCGCGCAGGTAATCATTCAGCATATGGTATATTTTGCCGTCGGCACCGATAACGTAGTGGGCACTAACCTGCGGTTTTACCAGCGTGAAGGTTTTCAGCGTTTGTGCGGCTGAATCCTGCGCCGTGTAGTGGATGATGACAAGGTTGGGCTTGCGCAGGTTAAAATTCACCGTGCCTACCCACTCCGATGGTATCTTCCGTCCCACACTATCTGCCAGTACCACCGGCTCGGCTTTTTGCAGTGTTTGGGCGAAGGTTTCGGCCTGCTCTGCGTATACTTTGTTGGTGGCCGAGTAGGGGCCAAGCTTGGGCGAGCAGGCGGTAATCGCTATTAAGGCGAGGGGTAAAAGGCGAAGGGTAGAAAGCGTTTTCATACGGTGTTAGCGAAATTACATATTATCATAAGCGTTCACAAGTGTTCATTTTTTAAACCGTGAACACCGTGAACACCCCGTGAGCACTTTGGAACACCCCCGTGAACATATTGGAACACGCCAGTGAACATTTTGGAACACTGTCAAAATAGTGGCACCACTTTTTATTTGAGGGTTTT
>JBDSIC010000334.1:0-3136 GCA_039918195.1 Mucilaginibacter sp. | reverse complement strand
GATATCCGGCATTTTTTACCTTTTGCCTGAATGTATTCAGCGCCGTTTTAGCAGCGCTTATGCTTCCAAAGATCGACACAAAATCTTTAACCAGGTAAATAGAGAAGTACGGACAACCGTTAATTTTTAAGTATGATGGTTTATTGAAGTAATTGGCTATGACATAATCGCACATGGTATGAAATGCAGCCGGGGTAATAATGCCCGTATATGGTGCCTGCAAATCATGATTGCACCAAAGGATCCCAAATTTCACCAGGTTATTGTTGCTGGCGTTAAGATAACCCAGGTCAAGAGCCTTATCTAAGTCGGGATGCTTACCCGAATTGTAGTAATACCAGTCGAAAATAAAGGCATCGATACCATTAGCCGCTGCCGCAGTGATTTTGCTGGCCATTACAGTTGGGGTTTGCTCATTGGTGGTACCCCAAACAGGTACTTTTGGTTGCAGGTGTCCGGTCCATTGCGGGGTAGCACCTACAATAGTTGGCCATTCAGATGTAGCATATGGGCCAAAATTAGGAAAGTAATAGGCTGCTACAATTGTATTTTGTACCGGTACAATTTTATCAGGTCGCCATAAATGGGCTGCATCCTGTGCATAGGTAGTTTGTGTAATGGGAGCAAGGTTGGCGCTCGAATTGCCCGAAAGGGTAACGGCAAGCCCGTTGTACTTATTAGTTATTTTATATTGCCCCCAGGCTATATGCTCAATCTTCCAATGCTGGTTATCGGTACCGGTGTAAGTCCATATTTGTAACGGCAGGTTTTGCGTAGCCGGAGGTGCATTTGGGTTTGATGATGGCACATCAAGCGCCTTGTTACTTAAGTAATTAAGTATTTTAAAATATCCTCCGCCAACACTTAAAAATTTCCATTGCTGATTGGGGTACCCTATATAGGCATTTTGCTGTACCAGGCTGCCATTGGTATTTGAAGCGGCTTGTATGCATTTATTGTTCTGGTTGTACAACACATATACACCATCAACCATAGGGTCGCCTAATACCCAATTGTTTTTTTTTGCGGGATCTTTTTGGCCTGTGTTGACCAATCCGCTCATTTCTTTTTTACTACAGCTTTGCAAAAGCATAAAAAGCATGCAAGCCATAAATAATGTTGTTTTTCTCATCGCATTAAAATTGTTGTTAAGTAAATACTGGTAGCTGTAATGGTAGCCACTGTTATTATCAAAACTGTCATGCTTCGTACTGCTGAAAGAACAGGTATGCGTCATGCACTGTCCTGTAAATGAGCTATATAAAATGGTTCCCCTAATTTTTTTGAGATATAAAGACCCACTGTTTAGAAAGTTATGTTAAAAACATCTATAGCTTAAGTCAGATTAAAAACCTAACTAAACAACAATTTGCGTATTGTATTAAGGGACGTTTCAACAATTTGGGAGACCCCCGTTTTTTGGAGCAATAAAAAAAGGCCGCCCGTTAAGGCAGCCTGTTCGCATTGTTAGAGGATTGGGTTGAATTAATATCTTCTTACATTAAAGTCGGACAAGCCGCCATTCATTTTAATGTATATTTTGTTTGTCGAGTTGGCAAAGCCCGGCGTTTCGTAATGATGATCGCTTATCTCCTTAAAGCCATCAAAATTGGTTGATGACAGGCCCGAAGAGGTGGTAATACTGCAGGCCGCGCTTTTAGGTATGCTGATGTTGATCTCGGATACGCCGGTTGATACATCTACATTGGTTAATGTTAGCGGCTGGCCAAGTTTTACATTAAGTTCTGCTGCCCCGCCGTTTAGTTTTACCGACCGTATCTTGAATTTTGTCAGGTCGAAATCTATCTTGCTCGCACCTGTTTTAACGGTGATGTCCCATTCGGGGTTTGGGTTAAGCTTTAAGGTTGCGGTGTTACCCTTATCGCTGTCCCATTCAAATTTCTTATTTCCTTTCTTTATATCACGGTCCCTCATCCTGAAACCAAGTGTGGTGAGTGAATCTTTTTTTAGACGGGTAAGCTCATACCTGCCGCCAAATTCCTGGGTGGCACCGTCAAGTAAAAGGCTGGTGGTGTCATTTATTACATAAGTGGTGCCGCCGCCCGAAATATTCAGTTGCGCGTAACGGGTATCGGTGGTATATTGCTCTTTAAATTTACTGGCACCATTAATTTTAACCATACCCAGGCTGTCGCTATCGTCATCATCATCGTCGTCATCATCATTATAGTTAAAATGCATGCCGGGGTTCGACCAAAAGGTCGGGCGGTTGGTATCGGCAAATAAAATAATGCTGAAGCCACCTATTACAACCAGCGCCTTTATTACGGTTGCCCAGGCAGTGTGATTGTTGGCCATGATAAGGTTTACACCGGCCATTAGTAAAAAGACAGGCCAAAGGTGAAATAAGTTAGACCAGTGGAAATTTATATATCCAAAATTGTGAAGCAGGAATGCTACGCCTATCAAAACAAGCACTAAGCCTGTCATTAGTTTATCGCTTTTCATAGTTATATAGTTGTAGGGTTGTCGTTATTTGTTTCTTCCTTTTTTACTTCTGGCTCTTCGGCAGCAGGCTCGGTTTTATGCCAGTCCTTCTTTTCCCAGGGTTGTGTTTTTGAACCGGAGAAAATGAACACCATTCCTATAACTACCAGTATCACCGGCCATAAAATATGGAAACTGATAGGTGGCAGCAGGTTAAAGTTGTTCAGTAAAAACACGGTGCCCAATACAATTAATATAGCGCCTCCCATAACCCCGGCATTGGTGTGTTTTTTTGGTGTTTCACATGAAAACGGCTTGCCGGCTTCGCCAAAATTTGGCATGGTAAAGTTTGGAGGTGTTGTATGCTGGTATGGATCCTGCGGCGGTACGTTATAATCCATGTTAGGATTGTTAAAATATATACGTTTTACCGGCAGTACCGCCCATAATATCACATATATTACTGCGCCGGTACCATGTAAAACGGCCGTAATTAAAAATATTACCCTTACAATTGATACGTCTACGCCGAAATAGTCGGCCAGGCCTGCGCAAACACCACCTACTTTTTTGTGGATATCATCGCGATAAAGTTTCTTTTCCATTCTCTGTCAGTTTTAATTGTTAATGTTTTTTACAATTGGCCGCCTGCCGGTTTTATGATTATCTCGTCGACATTTGCGCCTAT
>JBDSIC010000333.1:0-4657 GCA_039918195.1 Mucilaginibacter sp. | reverse complement strand
ACCTTGTTATCATAAAAGTATAATCCCGGCACCGCGAATTTTGACTTCGGTTTATCCGGTTTTTCTTCGATTGAAAGAGCCTTAAAGTCTTTGTCAAACTCCACCACACCGTAGCGTTCAGGGTCGGCAACGGGGTAGGCAAAAATGGCCGCGCCGTCAACATCGTTAAAGGTGCGAATCAGTTCGCTGAAGCCGGTGCCGTAGAATATATTATCGCCTAAAATTAAAGCGGCTTTGTCATTGCCAATAAAGCTTTCGCCTATTACAAATGCCTGCGCCAGCCCGTTTGGTTTTTCCTGTATGGCATACTCAAACCGGCAGCCTAATTCGTGCCCGTCGCCGAGCAGGCGTTTAAAGCTCTCGTTATCTTCGGGGGTGGTGATGATGAGTATTTCCTTGATATCCGCCTGCATTAAGACAGATAATGGGTAATAGATCATCGGCTTATCATAAATAGGCATCAGCTGCTTGCTGATGGCTTTGGTAATAGGGTAAAGCCTTGTTCCTGATCCGCCTGCTAAAATGATGCCTTTCATATTTTTTAAATTCTAAACACTAAGTTCTAAATCCTAAAAACCTTAAACTCTAAATTCTAATATCGAGTTCTAATCACTATTCTTCGTCTATCTTTATTCCTGATTCTTAACTCTTGATTCTCATTCTCAAACCTGATTCAATAGCCTGTTAATACAAATATGCAGGCTATCGCGCCAATGGGGTATCTCTATACCTAATGTCGTTTTTATTTTGTCTTTATTCATTACCGAATAGGCCGGGCGCACGGCCCTCGTCTTGTAATCGCTGGTGGGTATTGGCAGTACCTTTACATGGGTATCTGATAGTTCAAATATCGCGTGTGCAAAATCATACCAGGAAGCTACGCCTTCGTTACTGTAATGGTATATCCCATAACAGGTGTTTTCGGTGTTGATGATCTCTATAATGGCGTAAGCCAGGTCGATGCCGTAGGTTGGCGTACCTATCTGGTCAGCTATAATTTTAAGCTCCTCGCGTTCAGCGCCCAGCTTCAGCATGGTTTTGACGAAGTTGTTGCCATATTCGGAGTATAGCCAGCTGGTACGCAGGATGAAATATTTCTCAAGTACCGCTATAATGTCTTTTTCACCATCCAGTTTGGTTTGGCCGTAAACGTTAATGGGCTCTGCTATATCATCCTCTTTACGGGGCGTAGGGGCATTGCCTTCAAATATAAAATCGGTAGATACGTGTACCATTACCGAGCCATATTCGGCGCATAGTTTAGCAATGTTTTCGGCACCGGTGCGGTTTATTTTTGTAGCCAGTTCAACATCGTCTTCCGCTTTATCAACCGCTGTGTAGGCGGCGCAGTTAATGGCGTAAGCTGGTTTGTATTTTTCAAATACCTGTTTAAGCGCCTCGGGGTTCAATATATCGGCTTCGCTTTCGGGCGGGAAATGTATGTTGGTGATGCCCTCATTTTCGGCTACCTGTTTAAAACAGCTGCCTAACTGACCTGATGCACCGAAAATTACTATGTTCTTCATGTAGCCTTATTAAATTAAGCTTCAATATTTTCAAGATAGGGTAGTACCGCATCTTTTTCTGATATGATAAGCTGATCGTGAGGCAAACCCCAGTCGATGTTCAGCGATGGGTCGCCATAATGAAGGCCACCTTCGGATGCTTTATTGTAAAAGTTATCGCACTTGTAAAAAAAAACAGCTTCATCGCTCAGCACGCTAAACCCGTGGGCAAAACCACGCGGAATAAACATTTGCACATTATTAGTTTCAGATAACAGCTGTCTAAAATACTGTCCGTAAGTTGGCGATCCCGACCTGATATCCACCGCTACATCCAACACTTCGCCCTTTAGTACACGCACTAGCTTCGCCTGCGCATGTTCGCCTTTTTGAAAATGCAAACCCCGCAAAGCACCTTTAACCGAGTAAGATTGATTATCCTGTACAAAAACGGTATTGGTACCGGTAAGGCTGTTAAATTTTTCCTGGTTAAAGCTTTCAAAAAAATACCCCCGGTCATCTTTAAATACGGCAGGTTTCAGTAACAGTAAGCCTTCTAAGGGTGTAAGTTCAACGGTCATTATCAGCGTTTATCGTATTGTGTTTCGTAATAAGCAGCATATGCGCCGCTGGTAACGTGCTCTATCCATTGTTTGTTATCAAGATACCAGTCAATAGTTTCCGACAAGCCTTGCTCAAATGTAACCGATGGTTCCCAGCCCAACTCTTTGTTTAGTTTGGTAGCATCGATAGCGTAACGGGCATCATGGCCGGGGCGGTCCTTCACAAAAGTGATCAGTTGTTCGCTGGTTCCTGGTGTGCGGCCGAGTTTTCCGTCCATCTGGCGGCAAAGCACGCGCACCAAATCTATATTTGCCCACTCGTTAAAGCCGCCTATATTGTAGGTGTCGCCTTTATTGCCTTTGTGAAATATCAGGTCGATAGCGCGGGCATGGTCTTTTACATACAGCCAGTCGCGCACATTTTTGCCATCGCCATAAACAGGCAATGGTTTGCTGTTAATGATATTGTTGATCAGTAGCGGTATCAGTTTTTCGGGAAAATGGTTTGGCCCGTAATTATTGGAGCAATTCGACACTACTATTGGGATACCATAAGTATCGTGATAGGCCCGCACAAAATGGTCGCTTGATGCCTTGCTGGCGCTGTACGGCGAATGGGGGTCATAACGCGTAGATTCTGTGAAAAAGCCTTCGGTACCCAATGAGCCGTAAACTTCGTCGGTTGATATGTGGTAGAACAGGTGTGAGGAATAATTGTCCTTCCAGTATATTTTAGCAGCCTCAAGTAAAACTACCGTGCCTATAACATTGGTATAAACAAAATCAAGCGGGTTGGTTATCGAACGGTCTACATGTGATTCGGCGGCCAAATGCACTACATCGGTAATGTTGTGCTTCTCAAACAGGTTGTTTATTTGGTCGGCTTTGGTAATATCTGCCCTCTCAAACGTATAATTAGGTAGGTGCTCTATATCAAACAGGTTCTCTAAATTACCGGCGTAGGTAAGGGCATCAGCATTAATAATATTATAGTTGGGGTAGTTTTGCACAAACCGCCTCACAACATGCGATCCTATAAAACCTGCGCCCCCGGTAATTAATATGTTCTTCATAGTTATGTTTTTAGTGATTGGAGATAGTGAATGGTTAGTAGTCGGTGGTGAGTAATCAATTTAAATCATTATTCACTACTTACCATTCACTCACCACTCACTCCTTAACCAAATTCTTTTCCAAAAAGTCCTGGTAGGCAAGGGCGATGCCTTCGGGTAGTTCGATGGTATGTTTCCAGCCTTTGCTGTGCAGTTTTTCAACATCAAGCAATTTGCGCGGGGTACCATCAGGTTTCGAAGCATCAAAATCGATATCGCCTTTAAAGCCTACAATTTCTTTTACCAGCAGGGCCAGGTCCTTTATTGAAATATCCTCGCCGGTACCAATGTTTACGAGTCCGGGCTCATTATAGTTTTGCATCAGGTAATAACAGGCTTCGGCCAAATCGTCGGCAAATAAAAATTCGCGCTTTGGCGAGCCTGTACCCCAAATGGTAACTATCGGTGCGCCCTGTTCCTTAGCCTCGTGAAAGCGGCGTATCAGCGCTGGCAGCACATGCGAGTTTTGGGGGTGATAGTTGTCATTATAGCCATACAAATTGGTTGGCATAACCGAAATAAAGTTACAGCCATACTGCGAGCGATAAGCATCGCACAACTTAATGCCTGCAATTTTTGCTATGGCGTACGGCTCGTTGGTTATTTCCAGGGGACCGGTTAGCAAATAATCTTCATGAAGGGGCTGCGGTGCCATTTTAGGGTAAATACAGCTGCTGCCTAAAAACAACAGTTTTTTAACCCCGGTTACATACGATTGGTGGATAACGTTGTTTTGTATCTGCAGGTTATCATATAAAAAATCGGCGCGGTAGGTATTGTTGGCTATAATACCGCCAACTTTCGCGGCAGCTAAAAATACATAGTCGGGTTTTTCCTGCTCAAAAAAGTCGGTTACCTGCTGCTGGTCGCGCAGGTCGAGGTTATCCGACGTACGGGTTACAAAATTGGTAAAGCCCTCATTCACTAATTTGCGATGAATGGCCGAGCCTACCATTCCGCGGTGCCCTGCTATGTATATTTTTGCGTTTTTATCCATTTAAGCTTTTATTCGTACTGATTTTTTATGACGTAACCCGAGTCCTTCAGTAATTTTTCCCGTTCAAACAAACTGATGTCCGCGGCTACCATTTCCTGTACTAAACCCTTAAGGTCATACTTTGGTTTCCAGTTAAGTTGTTTTTGGCATTTGGTAGGGTCGCCTATCAACAGGTCAACCTCTGTCGGGCGGTAATATTTAGGGTCAACCGCAACCACCTCTTTACCTATAGGCACCTGGTAGTCGGGATTGTTGCAGCTTGCTACATAACCTCTTTCGTTATCACCTTCGCCTTTAAATTCAATTACTATACCGGTTTCGGCAAACGCCATGCGTACAAACTCACGCACCGGGGTAGTTACGCCTGTGGCAATTACAAAATCTTCGGGTTTTTCCTGTTGTAATATCAGGTACATGGCCTCCACGTAATCTTTGGCGTGGCCCCAGTCGCGGCGCGCGTCAAGGTTACCCAAAAAAAGC
>JBDSIC010000332.1:0-4665 GCA_039918195.1 Mucilaginibacter sp. | reverse complement strand
ACGACATCAACATGGTGGAAGGCGAATCTGCAGAAATACAGGAAGCTGAGCTTGTTGAAGCCATTAAATTTGCACACACGCACATTAAAATACACTGTTTAGCACAAAAGGAATTAACTATCGCGGTTGGTAAAACCGAGAAACGTACTTACAGCCACGAGCACAGCAACGAGGACTTGAAAAAAGCCATCTACGCTGCTACTTACGAGCAAGTTTATGCTATCGCAGGTTCTGCTTCAGCAAAAGACGAACGTTCTGCTAAATTTAAAGAAGTACGTGACGCTTACATTGCTACTTTAGGTGAGATAGATGATATTACCAAAGGCCTTGCCAAAAAATACTACCACGATGTAGAGTACGACGCTATCCGTAACCTTGTATTAGACGAGGGCAAACGTTTAGACGGCCGTACCACCAGGCAAATACGCCCTATCTGGAGCGAGATCGGCTACCTGCCATCTGCACACGGTTCGGCAGTGTTTACACGCGGCGAAACACAAGCTTTAACTACGGTTACTTTAGGTGCCAAGGATGATGAGCAAATGATTGATGGCGCGTTCATCAATGGTTACAACAAATTTTTATTACACTACAATTTCCCGGGTTTCTCAACCGGGGAGGTTCGCCCTAACAGGGGAGCAGGCCGCCGCGAGATAGGTCACGGTAACTTAGCTATGCGCTCGTTAAAACGCGTATTACCTGCCGAGGATGCAAACCCTTACACTATCCGTATCGTTTCTGATATTTTAGAATCAAACGGTTCATCATCAATGGCAACGGTTTGTGCCGGTACACTGGCGCTGATGGATGCAGGTGTGAAGATCACTTCGCCGGTATCAGGTATCGCTATGGGCCTTATTACAAACGAAATGGGTACCAAATATGCTATCCTGTCTGATATATTAGGTGATGAAGATCACTTGGGTGATATGGACTTTAAGGTAACAGGTACAAGCAAAGGTATTGTTGCCGTACAAATGGACCTTAAGATCAACGGTTTATCATACGAAGTGTTAAGCAACGCGTTAGACCAGGCTAAAGAAGGCCGTTTACACATTTTAGGCGAGATGGCTAAAACCATTGAAACGCCGCGCGAGGATTACAAACCACATGCTCCGCGTATCATCACCCTTAAAATTGATAAGGAATACATTGGTGCCGTTATCGGGCCCGGTGGTAAAATTATCCAGGAAATGCAACGCGAAACAGGTGCCACCATTTCAATTGAAGAGGTTGGTAATTTTGGTATAGTACAAATATTTGCCGATAATAAGGAAGCAATTGACAAAGCTGTTACCCGTATTAAAAACATCGCTTCGAAACCCGAAGTAGGTGAGATATACGAAGGTAAAGTGAAATCAATTATGCCTTTTGGCGCATTTGTTGAAATTATGCCGGGTAAGGATGGTTTGCTTCACATATCAGAAATTGACCACAAACGTTTCGAGAGCATGGACGGAATATTCCAGGTTGGCGATGAAGTGCGAGTTAAATTGCTTGATGTTGATAAGCAAGGCAAACTGAAGCTTTCAAGAAAAGCTTTATTGCCAAGGCCTGAATCAGCCCAATAAAACAAACTGATTTTACTAAATACACTTATAAAAAACCCTCAATTGAGGGTTTTTTTGCTTGTATAGACAATTTTTGTTTGTTTTGTAACATATTTAAAACAAAACATAGCTGTTTAAACTTATAACAGGGTAAAATTGCGTGATTTAGTTAAATTAATTCGTTTTAGCCCGACCTATTTGAACAATGATGTCTACTCCCCATGATCCGTTAGGCTTTCTGCACAGTAATACGCCTGGTATGAAATCCGATGCGCAAGCGGATTTGGTGCAGCTATTGCTTTACGAGATCATCCGTGTAAAAGACCTTATCGTATATTACAATTCCATCCCCAACGGCGCCGGTAACCTGGGCGCATCCATCCTTAACGAACTGGTAACAGAGGCTTACAGCTCACTGGTTAACTATGATACTGTGCTGATGAAGAAGTATTACGACTTGTTGCTGAATTGTGATTAACCCCCCAACCCCCTGAAGGGGAGTAAGTATATTTTTATATACATGTGAACTGTGCGATTCCTTCCCCTGGGAAGGTGTAGGAAGGGTTTCGCCGATAATGCCGCCACCACTTTTTATTAACATTTGCAAAAGTTATTCCCCCTTTAGGAGGTTAGGGGGTTCAAATACCTATATTTGCAGCATGAGCCACTTGATATCCCCTTCAATATTATCAGCTGATTTTGGCAATCTTCAACGCGACCTGGAAATGATAAACAGCAGCGAGGCCGATTGGGTGCATGTTGATATTATGGATGGCATGTTTGTGCCTAATATATCTTTTGGTTTCCCTGTGGTGTATGCTGCTAAAAAATATGCTACTAAGCCGTTGGATGTGCATTTGATGATAGTTGACCCCGACCGTTATTTAAAGGCCTTTAAGGATGCCGGTGCCGCTAATATTACCGTACACTTTGAGGCCTGTCCGCATTTGCACCGTACCATACAAAGCATAAAAGAACTGGGCTGCAGGGCAGGGGTGGCGTTAAACCCACACACGCCCGTTGCTTTGCTGGAAGATATCATCGCTGATATTGACCTGGTGGCGCTGATGTCGGTAAACCCCGGTTTCGGCGGGCAAAAATTCATTCATAATACCTACAAAAAGATAAAAGAGCTGAAACAGCTTGCCGAATATAATAACCCCGGCCTGTTTATTGAAATAGACGGCGGTGTGGACATTACCAATGCAGCAACATTGGTAGAAGCGGGTGCCAATGTGTTGGTAGCCGGTAATTCGGTATTCTCGTCGTCCGACCAGCTGTCGGCTATTGCAAATTTGAAGCGCGCGCACATGTTGCATAAAGCGTAAAGACCGGCGCTAATTATCCAAAAATCTTTAATTGTTAAACAAGTGTCTGTTTTTTTAAAAAAGATGCAAATATACTCTATAAACATTGTCAAAATAATTAACTTCGGCGCTTCTAAGAATGCCGGAATTAACGGGCGTTTTTAGCGTCAAAATTCTCTAATTATATGAAACATAATTTTGGTGCCGGTCCCGGCATTTTACCCCAGGAGGTTTTAAAGCAATCAGCAGAAGCTGTTATCAATTTTAACGGAACAGGTCTTTCTATACTCGAAATATCACACAGGTCTAAAGAGTTTGAAGGGGTTTTAGACGAAGCTGTTAGCCTGGTTAAAGAGCTGTTTGAACTGCCTGCAGGTTATTCGGTTTTGTTTTTACAAGGTGGTGCCAGCACACAGTTTGCCATGGTGCCTTACAACCTGCTTGCTGATGGTCAAAAGGCCGCTTACGTGGAGTCGGGTGTGTGGGCAAATAAGGCATTAAAAGAGGCTAAGTTTTTTGGCGAGGTAGCTGTTGTGGCTTCATCAAAAGAGAGCAACTTTACTTTTGTGCCTAAGGATTTTGAAATACCTGCCGACGCGGCTTATTTGCATATTACATCAAACAATACCATTTACGGTACGCAATTACAGCAGTTTCCTAAATCGCCTGTACCATTGGTTTGCGATATGTCGTCAGATATTTTCAGCCGTAAAATAAACGTGGCCGACTTTGGTTTGATATATGCCGGCGCTCAAAAAAATATGGGCCCCGCAGGCGTTACACTGGTAATTGTTAAGGACGAACTGTTAGGCAAAATAGACCGCAAGATACCGGCTATGTTTAACTACCAGGTGCAGATAGAAGGCGGATCAATGTATAACACGCCACCTGTATTTGCCATCTACGTATCAATGCTTACCCTTAACTGGATAAAAGCCAAAGGCGGTGTTGATGCTATTGAGAAGGATAATTTAGCCAAATCAAGGGCACTATATACCGAAATTGACCGCAATTCTTTATTTAAAGGCGTAGCTGCTACCGAAGACCGTTCGCACATGAACGTTTGCTTTGTGACCGAAAACCCTGAGCACGAAAAACCTTTCCTAAAGCTTTGCGATGACAAGGGCATAGTAGGGTTGAAAGGTCACCGCAGCGTAGGTGGTTTCAGGGCATCTATATACAATGCAATGCCAATCACCAGCGTACACGTGCTGATTGAAACCATGCAGGAATTTTCCGAGAACAATAAATAATTTATAATCATTGGGTCATTAGTCATTGGTCATTTTTGATAGGCCTAATGACAAATGACCGATGACAAATGACTAATCAGATGATCAAAATATTAGCTAATGATGGTATCGACCCGGCCGGCAAAGCACTTTTAGAAGGTGCCGGTTTTATTGTTGATACTACTAACATACCGCAGGACGAACTCCCGGCCCGTTTAAACGAATACGATGCCATCACTGTACGCAGCGCTACCAAAGTGCGTGCTGCCCTTATTGATGCTACGCCCAACCTGAAGCTTATTGGCCGCGGTGGTGTTGGTGTTGATAATATAGATGTGGATTATGCCAAATCAAAAGGTATAGGCGTGTATAATACCCCTGCATCTTCATCACTATCTGTTGCCGAACTGGTTTTCGGTCATTTATATGGCGGTGTACGCTTTTTGTACGATAGTAACCGCAGAACACCGGTTGAAGGCGCTACCAAATTTAACGATCTAAAAAAGGCTTATGCCAAAGGTGTGGAATTGCGCGGTAAAACATTAGGTATCTTAGGTTTCGGTCGTATTGGCCGCG
>JBDSIC010000331.1:0-5198 GCA_039918195.1 Mucilaginibacter sp. | reverse complement strand
CTGCTAACGATTTTTTGGGACCCCCCCGCGCCAATAATAACGGCGTGGTGGCCTACACCAATTGCAGCATCAGCTATAATTATACCGTAAGGCGCGAGCGCGGCGTTTTCCAGCTTGATTTTAATGTGTCGATGCTCATCAACAGGCAATTGTCGTGGCTTAATATGTCGCAAATCAAATCGGCAGAGATGCAGGCCGAGGTGCTTAAACATGAGCAGGGGCATTACGCCATAGCCTACCTGCAGCAACAGGAACTGCTGCGCACCTTTGGCCGTACCCGTTTCGGCAGGGATTATAACATCGTTGCCAAACAAATATTTGACCGTATAGATGCCAAATACAAACGACTTAACACATCTTACGAAACAGAAACCAACCACATGCAAAACCGCGTGCAGCAGGCCAGTTGGGATAAATATTTAGCAAGGTGCCTGGAATATATGCCGCCGCTGGTTGCCGGTAATTAGTCTGAATCAGAATTTCCAGAATTAGAGAATTATCAGAATTAAGCTTAACTGCCAATTAAATTTACGTCCATAACAATCGCGGATCCGAAAAAAACAATTCTGGAATTTCTTCAATTCTGTAAATTCTGATTCAGACAACCTACCTGCTGTATTGATAAGTCCCGCCTTTAACGGTATACATTTTATAATTCTTACCCGCCGCATCCGGAACATAAATATCCGCGGTTGTATTTTGGGGGATAGTTACATCCATAGTTAGTTTGTTACCTGTTATTTTCCACTTGCTGCTAATTTTACCAAACGGACAATCGTAAGTACCCTCGGCCCAGGTAAGCTTGCCGCCTATAATTGGTTTTATCACAATCTTTTTATACCCCGGTTCAGCGGCCTGTATGCCGGCTATGTTTTGATACATCCAGTCGCCAATGGCACCATAGGCATAATGGTTAAACGAGTTCATTTCGGGGTTTTGAAATGATCCGTCGGGCTTTATGCCATCCCATCTTTCCCATATAGTTGTTGCACCCATTTTTACCGGGTAAAGCCAGCTGGGGAAGGTATCCTGCAACAGTAAAGTGTAAGCAAGGTCGTTATAGCCAAAGCGGCTAAGCACATGGCAAAGATATGGCGTACCCAAAAAGCCTGTGGTGAGGTGGTTATTGTATTTACCAATATTCCCGGCCAGGTATTGGGCGGCTTTAATCCTCGCTTCGCCGTCGGGTAACATATCAAACTGTAAGGCCAGCACATAAGCTGTTTGTGTGTTTGACATCAGCCTGCCCGAGCCTGTTACGTATTCCTTATTGTAGGCATCTTTAATACGCTTAAGTAAGGACTCATATTTAGTAACGTCATCCGGCTTGTTCAGTACTTTGGCGGTATTGATAAGCAGTTGGGTTGAATGGGCAAAAAAGCATTGGGCAATTTCATATTTATCGGTGATAGCGTCTGAGCCGGCATCGTTGCCTGGCTTAAACGACAGCCAGTCGCCAAAATGGTCGCCGTAGGCAAACAGCCCATTCACATTGGTGTGGTTTTCCATATAACCCACCCAGGCTTTCATAGAAGCGTATTGGTCTATCAATACCTGCTTATCACCGTATACCTCATACATCTGCCACGGAATAATAGTTGATACATCGGCCCATCCCGTAGCCCCACCGTCGCTATTCAACACATCGGGTATTACATGCGGTATGGCACCATCGGCACGCTGATCTGCCGCAACATCCTTCAGCCATTTGGTAAAAAAGTTTTTCACGTTAAAATTAAACGTCGCTGTGCGGAAAAATGCCTGGGCATCGCCTGTCCAGCCGAGCCGTTCGTCCCGTTGCGGGCAATCGGTAGGTACATCTAAAAAGTTGCCCCTTTGCCCCCAGGCAATATTATGCTGGAGTTGGTTTAGCAGCGGGTTTGAGCAGGATAATGTGCCTGCCGGTGCCATATCCGAGTACAGCGTAACTGCAGTAAAATTTTCCGGCAGCAACTCACCCGGATACCCCTCCACCTTAATGTAGCGGAAACCATAAAAAGTAAAATGCGGTTCAAATACTTCCTCGCCATCACCCGACAGGATATAATTGGCCGTAGCTTTGGCAGACCGTAAATTGGTTGTATAAAAATTACCCTCCTTATCCAGCACTTCGGCGTGTTGTATGCTGATGTGATCACCTGCCGCACCTTTGGCTTTTACTATTACCCAGCCTACCATATTCTGCCCAAAATCTATTAGCTTTTCGCCTTTTGGCGTAGTAAAAATTTTAACCGGTTTAAATGTTTCGTGTTTTTTTACCGGCTCGTTAATGGTGGGTACCAGGTTGCTGTTATCATAGCTTGCAACTTTAACAGCGCTCCATGCCGAATCATCGTAACCGGGCAGCGCCCAATCTTTTTTTGCCAGCCTGTGGTCTATAGTTTCGCCATGATAGATCTCATTGTATTGGATATTCCCCAAGCCCGATTTCCACGTACCGTCTGACCCTATCGTAGCCTTAGTTCCGTCGCTAAAAGTAATTTCCATTTGGAACAGCAACCCTGACTTTGTACCCCAGCGATTTGTATTATCCCCCCAGCCAATTGCCCCGCGGTACCAACCGTTGCCCACAGTTACCCCAATGCTATTTTCACCTTTAATAACCAACGGTGTTACGTCATAGGCCTGGTACTGAAGGCGTTTTTTATAGCTTGTCCAGCCGGGCGTAAGATAAGCGTCACCCACCCGTTTACCATTCAATTGCGCCTCGTACATACCATGGGCGGTTATGTAGGCAATTGCTGCCTTTATTTTCCTTTTATTAGTGAATACTTTACGAAAGTACTGCGCGGGCCGAACAGTTTTATCTTCTTCAAAATTGCTTTCTATCCAATGGGCACGCCACACAGGTTTAGTGGTAATATTTTGTGCCTTAACAGCGAAAACGGCAGCAAAGCCGAAAATAGCTATTGATAGGAAAAATACTTTCAGCAGGGTGGTTCTCATAGTTTAAAATTTATAACTAAATAACAATCCATAATTCCTGCACCATTTGCCTTCCGGGGGAATTATATCCGAAGCTAAGTATAAATATATGAAAAGACATAAATGATTTGTGAAGCATAGGGCCTGTGCGATTCCATCCTTTGGGAGAGTGTAGGGAGGGGTTTCATAAGGATGCAAGGCGTTAAACCCACCCCTGCCACAACACAGATCCAACGCGCGCCTCCCAGGGAGGGGAACTAACTCGAATAGCAATATTCCTGTCTTTTGATGGGCTATTCCTCTTTGGAGAGGGCCGGGAATTGAGACAAAAAAAGCCCCGCTTGTTTCCAAACGGGGCTTCATTTTATTTTACACGACTTCTTATTTCGTTTCGTCTTTTACTTCTTCGTAGTCAACATCAGTTACGGTATCTGAATTGTCGGCTTGCCCTTGCGGACCTGCGTCAGCACCGGGTTGCGCATCGCCTTCGGCGCTGGCTTTGTACATATCTTCAGATGCCGCTGTCCAGGCTGTGTTAAGCTCGTTTTGCGCAACTTCAATATCTGCCAGGTTTTTAGACGCGTAGGCTGCTTTCAATTTGGTCAGGCCTTCTTCGATAGGCCCTTTTTTGTCAGCAGGTATTTTGTCGCCGTATTCCTTCAGTTGTTTTTCTGTCGAGAAGATAAGGCCGTCGGCAGCGTTCAGTTTTTCAACTTCTTCTTTTGCCGCTTTGTCAGATTCGGCGTTAGCCTCGGCATCAGCCTTCATCTTTTTGATCTCTTCGTCAGTTAAGCCCGATGAAGCTTCGATACGTATCTTCTGCTCTTTACCGGTTGCTTTATCTTTTGCAGATACATGCAGTATACCGTTGGCATCAATATCAAAAGTTACCTCAATTTGTGGTACGCCACGCGGTGCAGGCGGCAATCCATCCAGGTGGAAACGGCCTATTGTGCGGTTGGCTTGTGCCATTGGGCGCTCACCCTGCAATATATGTATCTCAACAGACGGCTGGCTATCAGACGCGGTAGAGAATGTTTCTGATTTTTTAGTAGGGATAGTCGTGTTGGATTCTATCAGTTTGGTCATTACACCACCCATAGTTTCGATACCCAATGATAATGGGGTAACGTCAAGCAACAATACATCCTTAACCTCGCCGGTTAATACACCACCTTGTATAGCGGCACCTATAGCTACTACCTCATCAGGGTTTACACCTTTTGACGGGGCTTTGCCAAAGAATTTTTGTACCGCATCCTGTATAGCTGGTATACGGGTTGAACCACCTACCAATATCACCTCGTCTATATCTGAAGTACTGTAACCGGCATTTTTCAATGCTGTTTTACAAGGCTCGATAGTACGTTTTATCAGGCTGTCGGCAAGTTGCTCAAATTTAGCACGGGTTAAAGTTTTAACCAGGTGTTTAGGCATACCGTCGGCAGCAGTAATGTATGGCAGGTTAATTTCTGTTTGTGCAGTGCTCGACAACTCGATTTTAGCTTTTTCAGCCGCTTCTTTTAAGCGTTGCAGTGCCATAGGGTCCCTGCGCAGGTCAACACCTTCGTCGCTTTTAAAATCATCTGCCAGCCAGTCAATAATTACCTGGTCAAAGTCGTCACCGCCAAGGTGTGTATCACCATCGGTTGATTTTACTTCGAACACGCCATCACCCAGTTCAAGGATCGACACGTCATGTGTACCACCACCGCAATCAAATACGGCAATTTTCATATCCTTGTGTGCTTTGTCAAGGCCATAAGCCAGGGCAGCAGCAGTAGGTTCGTTTATTATACGGCGTACTTTTAAGCCTGCAATTTCACCGGCTTCTTTAGTAGCCTGGCGCTGAGCGTCGTTAAAGTAAGCAGGCACGGTAATAACCGCTTCAGTAACTTCATGTCCTAAAAAGTCTTCGGCAGTTTTCTTCATTTTTTGAAGTACCATGGCCGAAATTTCTTGCGGGGTATATTTACGATCGCCAATTTCAACACGTGGGGTGTTGTTATCGCCTTTAACTACGTTATAAGGTACACGATCTGCCTCTTTAGTAACCTCGTTAAACTGGTTACCCATAAAGCGTTTTATAGATGAAATAGTTTTTGTAGGATTTGTAATAGCCTGGCGTTTTGCAGGATCACCTACTTTACGTTCGCCACCGTCAATAAAAGCTACCACAGACGGCGTAGTACGTTTTCCCTCGCTGTTAGCAATAACTACAGGCTCATTACCTTCCATTACCGCAACACACGAGTTTGTTGTTCCTAAGTCGA
>JBDSIC010000330.1:0-5226 GCA_039918195.1 Mucilaginibacter sp. | reverse complement strand
ACCTCCCTCCCACGGGAGGGGTGCGGCTGGATGTGCGTAAATGCGGGGAGGGGTTGCTTCCGCGTAATACTCCTTCCTTCGCCTTCCCAGGGGAAGGAATCGTACTGCCCCATGCTTTTATCCGTCGTATATCAAAAACAATACCTCCAAAAATTATTCGTTACATTTGAGTGCCAACAGATAACATCGTGAAAAGAAAGCTCCTTATAAAATACCTTTTACCTTTCGCCTTTATCCTTATACCTTTCTTCAGCAAAGCAGCCTCCATATTAATACCTATGGACGAAGGGCAAAAGGACCACCTAAAATCCTACGGAATAGCCTTTTGGACGCTGCAAAAAGGTATGGAAGTAGAATGGCTGCTGAACTACCGCGGCGGCAGCTTTATGATGCAGTATAACAAGAATACTGAAGAGGAATGCCGCATACGCGGCGTAAGCTACGAGGTTATAGCCGATGCCGCTGCAACCAATATACTCACCGAGGTAAGCGACCCGTCGGTTAACATGGACATTGTAAAGCTGCAAAAGGCGCCTAAAATGGCAGTATACTCGCCCAAAAGCAAACTGCCCTGGGATGATGCCGTTACCATGGTGCTGAAATATGCCGAAATACCCTACACCGTTATATACGACGAGGAAGTGATAAAAGGCGAACTGCCCAAATACGACTGGCTGCACCTGCACCACGAAGATTTTACCGGGCAGTACAGCAAGTTTTACGGCAGCTACCGCTTTGCCCAGTGGTATATGGACGATGTTAAGAACCAGCAGCAAACCGCGCAAAAACTGGGCTTTAAAAAGGTATCGCAAATGAAGCTGGCCGTGGTACAAAATATACGCGCTTTTTGTGCCGGCGGCGGGTTCCTGTTCGCCATGTGCGCCGGTACCGATACCTTTGATATTGCACTGGCCGCTGCCAATACCGATATATGCGAGGCCATGTTTGACGGCGACCCTGCCGACCGCAAAGCCCAAAGCAAGCTGGACTTTACCGACACCTTTGCGTTTAAGGATTTTCATATCGATATGAACCCGATATCGCACCAGTTTAGCGATATTGATGTGAATGTTACGCGGCAGGTAGAGCGTAACCGCGATTTTTTTACCCTGTTTGATTTTTCGGCCAAGTACGATGTGGTGCCAAGCATGCTGACACAGAACCAGGATAAGGTGATAAAAGGCTTTATGGGGCTAACCACCGCCTTTAATAAAAATACGCTGAAACCCGGTGTTACGGTAATGGGCGAAATGAAAACCGGTAACGAGGCCCGCTACATACACGGCGACTATGGCAAGGGCCAGTGGACCTTTTACGGCGGCCACGACCCCGAAGATTACCAGCACGCCGTTGGTGACCCACCCACCGACCTGAAACTGCACCCTAATTCGCCCGGCTACAGGCTGATATTGAACAACGTGCTATTCCCGGCAGCGAATAAGAAGAAGCAGAAAACGTAACGCTGATTTTCGAATTTAAAAAAAAATGTCATTTCGAACGTAGAGAGAAATCTTATACGCCCTGCATTTACGCTATGCACACCGGGGAAGACCTATCCGGATACAACTAATCGCTAACCCAAGTTAAACTTTTTGACAAATAGATTGTCATACCTACCAAACAAACAAAATCTGTTATGAAAAAGCTAATTTTAACTGCCGCCATCGCACTAAGTATAATTTCCGTACAAAAAGCCAGTGCACAAATAAGTGTTAATTTAAATATAGGCGCACAGCCTGTTTGGGGGCCTGTAGGGTATGACCATGTGGATAATTACTACCTGCCTGATATTGATGCTTACTACAATGTACCATCGCGACAATACGTGGTTTACGAAAATAACGTGTGGGTACACCGTGCAACTTTGCCATCAAGGTACAGCTACTACAACCCCTACAAAAGCTACAAAGTAGTGGTAAACGAGCGCGACCCCTGGGTACGCAACACGGTCATCCGCAACAAATATGTAACCTATAAAGGCCGGCCAAGCCAGGTGATCATCCGCGATAGCCGCGATGTGAAATATACCCGTTACCACGGCCCAAAAGCAAATGTTACCCGTGTAAAGGTGCACAGCAATAATGGCAACAATAAAACCTTTGTTACAGTTAAAGGCAAAGGCAAAGGACACGGCAAAGGGAAACACTAAGTTTTTACTCCCTTATATTAAACAGCCCCGGTATTTATGCCGGGGCTGTTTTGTTTAGTCTATATTACTCACCCGGTCTTTGCTGCGCCCGACCACCCTCTCTGCTACGCAAAGAGGGTTTTCTTTTTGTTTTTTGTTTTTTCTTCCCCTCTCTACAAAGTAGAGAGGGGTGACAAGCGCAGCGAAGTCGGGGTGAGTAAATAGCCCGCCGTAAAAGTCAAACCATGTTCAACTACCAATAGTAAATTAACCCCAATACTTTAAAAAAAAGTGTATTATTGCTTACCATGAAACGCCTTTTCAGCAATCTTACTTTCCAGGTTATCGTAGCTATCATTTTAGGGGTGATAGTGGGTTTATACCTCCCTGGTTTTGCCCCGACGGCACAGATCATCAGCAAAACATTTATCAACCTGATAACCATGCTGATAGCGCCTATCATATTTTTTACCATTGTGTTAGGCATAGCCCACATGGGCGATATGCGGAAAGTGGGCAGGGTAGGCGGCAAGGCGCTGCTGTATTTCGAGATAGTGACCAGTTTCGCGCTGATCATCGGGATGATAGTGGCCAACCTATTAAAACCCGGTATCGGCATCAATGCGGATAAGCATATCGATGCCTCTAAGGTCGAATCATATCAAAAAGCTGCCGAAGAAATGAAATGGGGCGAGTTTTTCGCGCACATTGTACCATCCAACATATTCGATTCATTTGCCAGGGGCGATATTTTACAGATACTTTTCTTCGCAGTATTTTTTGGCTACGGGTTAAGTCGGCTGGGCGAACCCGGCAAATCCCTGCTCAATACTTTTGATAAGATAAGCCAGGTGTTCTTCAACATCATGAAGGTGGTGATGAAACTGGCGCCGATAGGTGCTTTTGGTGGAATGGCGTACACCGTAGGCACATACGGCACCAGTGCCCTGCTGCCAATGGTTAAGCTGATGGGTTCGGTTTACCTCACCATGTTCCTGTTCATTTTTGTGGTGCTGAATATTATTTGCCGCATCTACAAATTCAGCCTGTGGCAATATCTTAAATTCATCCGGCACGAAATACTGCTGGTGCTCGGCACCTCCTCGTCCGAGTCGGCCCTGCCAAGCATGATGGAAAAGATGGTAAAGTTTGGCTGCTCGCGCTCGGTTGTAGGGCTGGTTATACCAACGGGTTACTCCTTTAATTTAGATGGCACTACCATTTACCTGAGCATGGCCGTTATATTTTTGTCGCAGGTATTTGATATACCATTATCGTTTGAGCAGCAGCTTACCGTTATCGGCATACTGATGCTTACCTCCAAAGGCGCGGCGGCGGTAACTGGCGGCGGCTTTATTGTGCTCACTTCTACACTGGCGGCAATCAAAATTATCCCTGTTGAAAGCGTGGCTATCCTGTTGGGCGTCGACAGGTTTATGTCAGAAGCGCGGGCAATTACCAACCTGATAGGCAATGGCGTAGCTACTATTGTAATAGCTAAAAGTGAGGGGGAGTTTAATGCGCCGGTAGCGGAAGACGGTAATACTCATTATGTGAATAAGTAAGGAGATACATTATTTAAATGCTACTATGCTTTTAAGTAGCACCTGATAATTGTTAAAGAGCCTGTTTCCTATTCTTAATATATCCTGTTGTCTCACCTTTTTTGTATGCTTCTTCAGTTTCCTTTTTGAATTTATAACCAATAGTTATGATGTTTATATAATATTCTTTTTCAGTTCTGATTAGCTTTACCGATTTAATCTGGGATAGAGATATCAATATTGACTCGGGAAAAGCTAATATATCATCATCGATCTTAATCTGGGCACTGCTATGTTTTTCAGGGACATTGTACTCACTCAAAACATCATTTAAAGTAAACACTTTGTAGTTTGATTTCAAGTTTACAACCATAACTGCAGCCACATTTAATTTTTCAATTGTTGGGAAATATTGCGACTCCCGCAGCAAATGATAGGATTTCCATGCTTTACGCTCAACGTAGTTATTGAACGTAATTTTTGTCGAACCATCAGCAAAGTTCAAAATATATAAAATTTTTGAACTGCTTTGCTTTTGAGTCTGCCAATCAGATTTGCCAAAACCTATTAACGTTGTACTCAAGATAAAGGATAATGTTATTAACATTCTTTTCATTCTCTTACTAAGATATTAACGTATTCCGGTAACTGCAAATGTCTGTTGAATTCCTCACAGTTCCGGGTCATAGGCAGAAAGCCCACAGTGCTCAATCACCACCATACAACCTCGCTACCGCGAGTTTGTAACTCGTGGGTTGCATTGCTTCAGTTTCTAAACTGAAGCTGGCTCAGCTATCATGGGTAAACTTTTTCTATTTCTTCATCAGGCAACATTGTTTTAATATGTTGTTTATGAAGTTTTATTGGCTTAGCTTATTACGTGCAATATGCCTGCCAAAGCCAGTTTTTTTATCCCTTTCTGTAATCGATTGTAATTTTTCTGCGACCTGCTAATCAGTAGTTTGCATTTGGCAAAAATATAACCTAATTTTCCACTGTTATAAACCACACCGGAACCCAAACCCGGCACCTATTTTATTGAGCTATGGAAAATAATCGCAGAGATTTTATCAAAAAAAGCGCTGCCCTGGCGGCATTGTCTGTTACCGGCGCCGGCGCTGTTGCATCCGTCGCGAAGCAAACAAACGAAACACCCGTTACCCGCAATTTGGTTAAAGATGCGGGTATGCACTTATGCGAGGCCTATTTTGACGGCCCGGAAGCACGCAAGGTAACGCTGAACAAGCAGCTTGGTGTGCTGGGCGCTGTCGGCAGGATGTCACCCAATACCTTCGGCTCAGACCTGAAGCCCTGGGATTTAAATGGCATACAGGCGGTTAAGGAAGGCTGGGAAAAATTAGGGCTGACGATGCGGGTGATAGAGGGCGATATGGTGATGGGCAATAAAATAAAGCTTGGCCTGCCAGGCAGGGATGAAGAGATAGCCAATTTTATAACGCTGGTACAAAATATAGGCAAGGCCGGCATTAATATCATTTGCTATAACTGGATGCCCGTTAGCTGCTGCGAAAGATATAATACCACCGGTCGCGG
>JBDSIC010000329.1:0-4860 GCA_039918195.1 Mucilaginibacter sp. | reverse complement strand
CACCCTGCGGTGTGATGCGTATGCGGTTGCAAGTACCGCAAAAAGTTCGGGAATACGCGGCTATAATGCCCACATTGCCTTTATGCCCCGGCACGTGGTAATTGGCAGCGGTAGCATATAGCGGGTCCTGTATCTTTTGTAATAAGGGAAATGCTTCTTTTATTTCCTGCAGGATACGCAGGTGGTCCCATGTCAAGCCTTTATAGTTATGGTCGTCGCCGTTAAAAGGCATTTCTTCAATAAAACGCACACTTACCGGCAAATCCCTGCTCATCTCTACCATAGGGATAATGTCCTGCGTGTTTTGGCCATCCATCACTACCGCGTTTATCTTTACCTCGATATCATGCTTCAGCAGCTCTTCCAGCGTGTGCATTACTTTGGCAAATTCATCCCTGCGGGTAATGGCGAAAAAACGGTTGCTATCCAGTGTGTCCAAACTCAGGTTTACTGACGTAATACCTATTTTTTTTAATTCGGGCACCAACGGCGCGGTGAGTACACCATTGGTGGTAATGCTCAATTCGTTCAGCCCGTTAAGCTTTGAAAGCGCGGTAAGAAAACGCATCATATCCCGGCGCACAAAAGGCTCGCCGCCGGTAATACGTATTTTTTGGATACCCATATTTACCAGCAAAGTACAGGTACGCAACATTTCCTCGTAATTCATCAGTTCGGCACGGCCAAGCCAGTTCAAACCATGCTCGGGCATACAGTAAAAACAGCGCAGGTTGCACCTGTCTGTCACCGCAAGGCGCAGGTAGTTGATGGTACGGCCGTGATTGTCTACTAACAATATTATTCCCTTTATAATAAGCAAAAGTAACAATTTTCCGGGTGGGTAATTGTCACAAAAAAAGCTGCTAACTGTTTAGCGGCTTTACTGATGATCTTTTTTATAAATCAACTATAGTTTTTACATACTCGCTGCTTTTTGAACCCGTTGTGGCACGAACAGTAATATCGTAGCACCCAGTTGAAGTATATTTGTCAGCACAGTAAGCAAAACTGCAATTACTCCTTGGTTAAATGTTATGGGTAAAGTAATTACCATCAACGGAATACTTAAAATCGTAAATACCAATAAAACCCATTTCAGCCAAACAATTCGAGGAATGAAATAAGCTACTGTCATTATTAAAGCGAAAGTGAGAACCAACGTTGTAATCGCTTGACCATTTGGTATTTGAGACCTGTCTATTACAAAGAAATTAACAATACTTAAAAGCCAGATAACCCATATAAGTATGATGCTATATTACTGTTACGAGTTCTCATAAAGCGTTTGTTATTATACTTACTTCACAGAAAACTTATAAACTGTATGCGTTTTATACGTTTCACCCGGTTTTAACAATGTCGACGGGAATTGCGGCTGGTTTGGCGAATCCGGGTAATGTTGTGTTTCCAAAGCAAATGATGTCCTGAAAACATCGGGTTTGCCGTATTTCAGGATGTTTTTACCTGCCATAAAGTTACCGCTGTAAAATTGAAGGCCCGGCTCAACAGTATATATATCTAATGTTATGCCACTCAGGTCACCGGTAATAGTGGCTATTGATTGCGTATCGTCATGCTTGTTTAGTACGTAATTATGATCGTACCCTTTGCCGTCCCTTAATTGCTCGTTTTCTACATTTATCCTTTGACCAATGGTCGCCGGCCTGGTAAAATCAAATGGCGTACCTGCAACTTTTTCTATTTTTCCTGTCGGGATCAATGTACCATCAACAGGTATATAGCTATCAGCGTCGATATGTAAGGTATGATTTAATATCTCGCCTGTGCCCGAACCATTCAGGTTGTAAAAGGCGTGATTAGTTAAATTAACCACGGTTTTTTTATCTGTAGTTGCTTCGTAGCTTACTTTTAACGAGTTATCGTCAGTAAGCTGGTAGGTTACCTTTACATTTAAATTGCCCGGATATCCTTCTTCCATATCCTTTGACAGGTAAGTAAGTTCCAGCGTGGAAGAGTCAATTTGTTTGCCATCCCACATTACATAATGAAATCCTTTTTTACCGCCATGCAAGCTATTAGGGCCGTTGTTAAGTGATGAAGTATATTCTTTACCATCAATGGTGAATTTGCCTTTTGCTATCCTGTTACCGTAACGTCCAATGGTTGCGCCATAATATGGCTCGGTAGACTTCTCAAAACCTTCAACTGTTTCGGGGCCAACTATCACATCTATAAAATTCCCGTTCTTATCCGGCAATAAAAGGCTAACTATACGTCCGCCATAGTTTGTTATGGCCGCTTTAACACCTTTTTTATTTTCAAGGATATATAAATGCACCTGTTTCCCGTCTATTATTTTTTTGAAGCCTGAATCTGCCGGCAATGCTGCCTGGCTTGTGCTATCGGTCATGGTATCAGTAGTGTTTGTGTTTGACGCCGGTTGATTACAGGCAGCCAAATATAAGGCACTAACAGGTAATATCATTGCCAAAAGTTTAATAAATTGACGCATAGTATTGGTTTTTAAATTGATTAATTATTTACCGTTTAACTTTTTAATAATATCCACCTCTTCCTGTTTATAAGGTGTGCCATCATTGCGGAACACTTCGTGAAACCATAGCGGCGGTTCGGTACCGTCAGGCCTTGGCTCGTCCCAGGCGTACATGGTATTGGTTTTACCGGCTACCAATCCCCAGTTGATAGCGCCTACGTTCTCTGTTTTTAACAATGGCATACTGTTCACAAAAGTACTTTTATGTTTGCGAGCCATGTATTCGGTGCATATCAGCGGGCGGCCATGGGTTTTAAGCATTTGAATTACACGCTTGTGCCATTCGGGTGCTTCGTAATCATGGTAAGTGATAACATCCGAGTTCATTAACTGGAAAGCATTCAGCGTTTCAAATTCCATTTTCCAAAGGCCAACGCTTATCGGCTGGTCAGGGTTTACAGCGCGTGCCCAGGTAAATACCCTGGTCAGCAACGGTAACGAAGTTTCTTTCTTTTTACTGTTCCCCGGTTCGTTGTACAGGTCCCAAAGCAGTATGCGCTTGTCACTTTTAAAACTGGTGAGTATGTCTTTTACATACTTTTCCAGGTAGGCAAAATCTTCTTCCTTAGTTACCATATAACCGGGGTCCTGTGCCCAGCCCGAATTATGTTTACCAACGGTAGGTTCCTGTTGCTTCCCAATTTTAGGATTGGGGTTCCAGCAATCATCAAAAAATACAAACAGGGTTTTTATATGGTGCTTATCAGCAATGGCTAAATATTTGTTAACGCGCTCCTTAAAACCCTTTGGGTCCTGTTTCCAGGCAAGGCTGTGTAAAAACACCCGCATGGTATTAAAACCTATGCTTTCGGCCCAGCCCAGTTCCTTATCAATAGTGGCAGGGTCAAAGGTGTCTGCCTGCCACATCTCTAACTGGTTAATAGCGGTGCTCGGTATAAAATCCGCGCCGTTTATCCATTTATACTGGTTGTACCAGGCATGCGCTTTCTCTACAGACCATCTTCCCGGCATTAGCGCCGGTACTTTTGCTTTTATAACCGTGTCCTGTTGTGCAACATCCTGCGCGTGCAACGCCATAGCCGGCATAGCAAACAATAATGCCACCAACATTTTTTTGTACATCTTCATGAAATTTATTTAAGCTTTATAATCAGGTTAATTTTGCTTTATAATAATTGGTTGATGTTTTTGGCTATAAACCGTTAAATATACAATTAATTTATATTTCGCGGTTTTATTACCCCTGTATTGGTTGTTGGGGCGTAATTTAGGTTTCTTAATTTAAAAATCCAATTCGTTTTCTGTTATCACCGCGCTTTCGCAAATATAGGTTGGCACAATGCCGGTAGAGTGGATATTAGCCTCGGCATCTTCAGGCAGGGTATTGCCCGATAATACAAGCACCGTATCCAAACCAAATTTATTACCGCCTATAATATCGGTGAACAGCGTGTCCCCTACCATCACAATATCTTTTTTGCTGATAGGGCGTTTGTCGCGTATCAGGTCGTAAGCAAACATAAACATCTGCGAATCGGGCTTGCCAAAACGGATAAACTCCTTACCTACAATACTTTCAACCATATTGGCGAGACTGCCTATGGCTATAGACACATCATTTACCGACAGCGGGTAAGCATAATCCGTATTGGCCACAATAGCCGGGATAGTGCGTTTACGCAACAGGTTAACGGTTTTATTGATGTCAGCAAACCAGTCGAAACCTTCATCATCCATAAATACCAGCGCGTTTACCCTGTCAATATTGGTGCTGTTTACATCGGATATGGGCAGTGTTTCCCAACGCTCGTTCTCGATATAATGGGCCGATTCGGGTGTGCCTAAAAAAGCGACGATACCGTCCTTTACCTTTAAGTCCAAGTACTCTTTAGCCAGCATGCCCGATGACACTATCCTTTCAGGGTCAATAATGTCAAGGCCCGAACGGTGGTATGATTCTGCGAGTTGTACCGGGCTACGCGAAGCGTCGTTGGTAACTATATAATATTCCTTGCCCTGTAGCTCGAGATATTTAAACGTTTTTTCGATGCCCGGAAGCAGTCCCTTGTAGTTTTTAAGCACACCGAAAGCATCAAAGAACACCACCTCGTAGCGGTCAATTATCGATCGGAAGTTATCAATGTGCTTCATTTATTTCAGTTTCAGGGCATGGATAATTTTCTCGGCATCAAAATCCCTGTCTACAGAGGGCAGGTAAATATCAAAAGCTTCGGCCTGCAGTTTTTTGGCATATTGCTCGTGGAAAAAGTGTTTGCCGTCTTTGATGACATAATTTAGGATAAAAAACCGGTAAACTTCCTTCATAAATCTAATTTCATCTGCCTTTAGCGGATTTACCTTGTGATACTCCTTTAAAAACAGGA
>JBDSIC010000328.1:0-13633 GCA_039918195.1 Mucilaginibacter sp. | reverse complement strand
AAAACATTAAGGAAGAATTAAAACGGAAAATAAGGATAGCGGCGGGTGGCATACAGTCTATACTGCGGTTAATGCCGCTGTTAAACCCGTTCCGCAATTTTATACTGAGTTTTCAATATGTTAGTCACCGTGTGTTGAGGTGGACGGTGGTGCCATTTTTAATGGTACTGGCGTTACTGCTTAATATGTTGATAGTGGCCAAAGTATACTGCGGTGTCTATTTGCTGATACTCATAGCGCAGCTTGCTTTTTACGGAATGTCATTGCTGGGCTGGCTATTAGAGGCGCGCGAGATAAAAGTGAAGATATTTTTTATACCTTACTACTTCTGCATGATGAATTACGCGGTAGTGAGGGGGATATTCCGCTATGCGGCAGGCAGGCAAAGCGCGGTGTGGGAAAAGTCGAAAAGACAGTAAGAGGAAATTATATAACAAAGTGTCATTGTGAGGAACGAAGCAGTTAGCCCCTCTAATCCGATAGCTATCGGATCTCCCCCAAAAGGGGAGACTTAAGAAATTTTTTCAAGTCCTCTCCTTTGGAGAGGATTTAGGTGAGCCTTTTGCTCCGCTTGACAGGAGGTGATGTAGGCAAATCACTCATTCACTAATTCAATCAATCACTAACTAAAACAATGTCTCTAAAAGAAAAAATAAAAAGCAACCCCGGGCTAAAAAAGTTCATCCACTGGATGCTGATACCATCGGGTGAGGCACGGCCAAGGTTATGGGTAAAGTGGTTTGTTAACCCGTTTTTTCATAAACGCGGGCGTGGCTCAAAGGTGCGCTTCCGCACGCGGATGGATGTGCTGCCGTTTAACAGGTTTGAGTTAGGCGATGGTTCAACCATTGAGGCCTATTGTACAGTTAACAACGGGGTAGGCGATGTGCTGATAGGCGCGCATACGCTTATTGGTATGAGTAATGTGATTATCGGCCCGGTTACCATCGGCAACAATGTGATCTTCGCCCAAAACATAGTAGCCAGCGGCTTAAACCACGAGTACAGGGATGTAACCCAGCCCATTCACGCGCAAAAAATACTGGCTGCACCTATAGTGGTAGAAGATGAATGCTGGATAGCCGCCAACGTGGTCATCACTTCTGGTGTAACCATTGGCAAGCATAGTGTAATAGCCGCCGGTGCGGTAGTTACCAAAGATATTCCGCCGTATTCGGTAGCTGTGGGTAATCCGGCAAGGGTTATTAAAAAGTATGATTTTGAGCTGAAGGAATGGGTTAAGGTGTGAATCGCCCCCTCTAATCCGATAGCTATCGGATCTCCCCCGAAGGGGGAGACTTCAAAAAGCTTCTCAAGTCCTCTCCTTTGGAGAGGATTTAGGTGAGGCTCCTAATCACACCTTCTCTTTCTGCAACAACGCCGGTATAGTTTTTAAAATCACCCTTGCATCATTCCAAAAACTGTGATGTTCGGCGTAATAGTTATCCAGTTCTAAGCGCTCTTCTTCGCTCATTTCGCTTTTCCCGCGTTTTTCAACCTGCCACAAGCCGGTGATGCCTGCCGGGGCGGCAAAGCGGAGGGCATATTTGTCTGTAGTTAGTTTTTCTGCTTCGTACAATGGCAACGGCCTGTTGCCCACAATGCTCATATTGCCTATGATCACGTTCCATAGCTGCGGCAGTTCGTCAATACTGGTACTCCTGATAAAGCCGCCTACCCTGGTAATGCGCGGATCGTCCTTTATTTTAAAGAAGGCCGAGTCGCCTCCCGATTTCTTTTGATCGATGTATTGTTTTTCGCACCAGGTAACCGTATCGGCATGCAAAGGGAACTGGCATTTGCCATAGCCCCGGCATTCGTTACATAAAAAGCTGGTGTTATCCTCTTCAGATACTGTTTGCTTTTCCATTGCATCTATCGAATACTGGTTCAGATGCTTCAGGTCTTTAATGCGCTGGTCTGAATTTACATACATCGACCTGAACTTATAAAACTTGAACACCCCATAGCCGGTACCTACACGCAGTGAATAATAAAAAGCCGGCCCGCGCGATTCCAGTTTTATGGCGATATATACAATTAAAAGTATCGGCGAAATGCACAGCAATACCATACCTGCAAAAAACACATCGAAAATGCGTTTGCCTACGGGAGTTTTTTTGATGGCAGGGGTTTTACGCACCAGGTTGCCTTTTATAGTACTCCAGTTGTCTATTAGAAAGTTGATCCTTGTTTCAAGATGCTCGGGTGTAAGCGGCACCCTGAATACATCTACTACACCTCCTTCAAGGGCCAGCTTACGTAGGTTGGCGCTCAGGTGTGTTGTTATTAAAAAGAAGGGGATATTGGGAAGTTTCTTTCTTTTCAGCGTTTCAAGCAGGGGTATGCCGCCGGGTGCCAGTATCTCACTTTGCGATATAATGGCCGATATATAAATATGCTCTTCAAGCCAGGCGTTTGCCAGATCTATGCCGTTGGCAAAACGGCGCACTTCGCGCCCTGCCAGCTTTAAGTGCGTACAAAGTTCGGCAACCGAATCATCGCAATGTACCAAAGCTATAACCTGCCTGTTTTGTGGTGGTGTGCGACTACTCATATATATTATGCTAACCTTTCTATCCTTCTTAAAACAACCCTTATCCTTGCAGCCAGTTCGGCCGGGTTAAAGGGCTTCACTATAAAGTCATCAGCTCCTTTATCAAGGCATTTAATACGCTTCTCTGAGCTTTCTTCGCCCGATAGGATGATGATGGGGATGGATTTAAAAAAATCACTTGATTTAACCTGGTCTATCAGGTCGAGCCCGGTAAGCTGGGGGGTATTAAAGTCAGATAATATCAGGTCGGGTATGTTGCCGTTCTGCAAAAACGCAAGGGCATCCATACCTGTCGAGCATATCTGTACTTCGTAAGTTGAGCTTAAAAATTCTTTTAAAATGATCTGCATGTATGGATCATCCTCAACGACAAGTACTTTAGTCTGATTGGTAGTTGTAAAACTCATATGCAGAAATTAGTTCTGTTGATAAAATTATAGTGGATCCGCCTAAGCCTTAAGCTTTTCGCAAAAAATTACAATATTTTCTATTGTGTAACTTTATTACGCAAAATACAGTATATATGTTAGAAAAATTTTAATTTTTTGCACAAATAAAAAAGCAGCAAAAGTTAAGTAACTTTAACTGTCAGGGTAATTAAATAACAGTATTTTAAGGTATCGGATGAATGTATCCCATTACATATTTAGTACAGAACAGTTTAACAGGCTGTTTCCGTATTATATCTTGATAAGCAAAGGGCTTAAGATAGATCTGTGCGGTACGGCATACAATAATTTGCTTACATCGCCGGGCAGGAGCTTTGAAAGGCTTTTTACGGTGGATGGCAAAACCATTATTAATAACCAGGTACTTACTGATCTTGTTGGCCAGTCTATAACCATAACACCACTATCTCAGCCTGGTATTCACCTGCACGGGCAGTTGGAGTACCTTGCACAAACCGACCAGTTTTTATTTGCCGGAAATGCTATAAAGAGTAATATCCCTGCCGATAACCCGCCACCGGCCAATAACAAGGGCGCGATGCAGGAACGGCTTAATTTTTATGAGGATATTTTAAGTGAGGCGCCGGCCGATATGGTGATATTTGACCCGGAGCACCGCTATATTTTTATAAACAAAACAGCAATAAAGGATACAGCACTGCGCGAAAGACTGATAGGGCTTAAGGACGAGGATTATTGCTGGCTTACCAACCGCCCGGAAAGCATAATGCAGGAACGGCGCGCCAATTTTGAAGAGGTTTTAAAAACCCGGCAGCTTAAAAGCTGGGAAGAGAAGGTTACCGATAAAAATGGTAATGTAACCCACAGCCTGCTTAACCTGTGCCCGCTATTAAATGAAAAAAATGAAGTAAAGCTGGTTATTGGCTGCGGTATGGATATATCTAACCGCAAAAATACCGAAGACCAGCTAATGCTTAGCGAAAGGAAATTCCGTAACTTATATAACCTTAGCCCGGCGCTGATCTATACGCATGATATGGACGGCAATATTATGTCGATAAACCCGGCTATAAGCAATACGCTGGGTTACAGCGAGAGCCAGGTAGTTGGCACCAATATTAAAAACCTGCTACCTTTTTACGACCGTGATAAGGTGCAGCATATGTACAGTGATAAGTTACAGGCGCAGGGCGCTGTAAAAGGGATATGCCGCGCGCTGCATAAAAACGGTAAGGATATCGTTTATCTTTTTTACCAAAACTATATAGCCGGCGGCGAGGGCGAAACACCTTATGTAATAGGCTTTTCGCATGATATTACGGCACGCATACACATCGAAAATGAGTTGCGCAGGGCTAAAAAAACTACCGAGGCCGGCGCGCGCGCCAAAGAGATATTTTTGGCCAATATGAGCCACGAGATACGAACGCCGATGAACGGCATACTCGGGCTAAATAACCTGCTGATAAAAACCGACCTGGATGAGCAACAGAAAGGTTATGCCAAGCTGATATCAGGCTCGGTAAATAGCCTGCTTGATATAGTTAACGATATTTTAGATATCGAAAAAATAGGCTCGGGCCGGCTGGAACTGGAAAATAAGCCGTTTAATGTGAGTACCAAAATAAAGCGCACTTTGCAGTTGTTCCAGTATAAATCAAAAGAAAAAGGGCTTGATTTGGTGCTGAATAACAGGCTGCCGGATGAATTTGCCGTAATAGGCGACCAGTACCGCTTTGCGCAAATACTGTCAAACCTTATTAATAACTCTATAAAATTTACCAAGCGTGGCAGTATAACCGTTTCTTCATCATTGCTTTATAATTCAGAAGATAAAGTGCTGCTGGAGTTTTCGGTGAAGGATACCGGTATAGGTATACCCGAGGATAGGATAGGCATTATATTCGACCCGTTTGTGCAGGGTTCATCCAGCCTTACCCGTAAATATGGCGGCACCGGTTTGGGCCTGTCTATTTGCAAAAGCCTGGTAGAAATGCAGGGCGGGCATATTAAAGTGAATAGTAAGCTTAATTCGGGTACGGAGTTTATATTTAGCCTGACTTATAAAAAGGGGCAGGCATTTTCACAGAAATACGACGACATTATTGAAGCAACTGAGCCCGACCTGCTGAGTAATAAAAGGGTGTTGGTGGCCGAGGATGTTGAACTTAACCAGTTTTTGGTGAAAAACCTGCTCGAATCATGGGGGTGCGAGGTGGATGTTGCCTTTAACGGCGAAGAGGCGGTTGAAAAAGTGAAGACCGATAACTATGACCTGATACTGATGGATATACAGATGCCAGAAATGGATGGCCTTACCGCTACCCGGCTGATCAGGCAGCTTAGCGATCCGAAACAGGGTAATATACCTATTATAGCGCTTACCGCCAATGCACTGATGGGCGACAGCGATTATTATATGGATGCCGGAATGGATGACTGTGTGACCAAACCCTATACCGAAGAGTTTTTGTACGAACGGATGGTAGCAGTATTAACTGCCAGGACAGGAAAAGCTAAACTTAATAAGCCTGTTGTAAATAAAGTTGAAACAATTGTTAACAAGGAACCCGTAAAAGATACTGTGACGATGAGCAATGAAAAAAAACTGTACGACCTAACCATGATCGAAACAATCAGTAAAAATAATACTGAATTTGTTAATAAGATGCTGGTTATGTTTTGTGATGTTACCGTACAGGACCTTGAAAAATTAAAAGACGCTGCAAACAGGGACGACTGGGAGACTGTTGGACAATTAGCCCACAAGCTTAAATCTACCGTAGGTAATATGGGGGTTGATGCCTTGAAGGGCGTATTACAATCACTGGAGGCAAAAAACTCAAATGATCCGCTGAAGATAGTGGCAGAATTAGAGCATACCCTGAATGCGGTTAATACCCAGATAAAGGCTGATCACCCGGAAGCCTTTAATGTCGCTACTATAAGTTAAAAACCCTTTTAAATCTTTTTAGTGTGGCCTTCCATAGCCCGCCGTCAATTTGTATGCGCCTGTCGGTGGTCCAAACAATGGCATTTGAACTGGATACACGGTGCATCCTGCCAAAACCTTTGCCGGTTAGTTTTAATGCAAGGTAGCCATCCTCGTTAGTGCCGGGAGGGTGGTTAAAGCTGTCAACCTGTAAGCCCTGCTCTTTGCGGAAGCCTGAATTAAAGCCGTACACATTTACTGCCTCTGTTTTAAATTTGGTATTGTAAAAACGCGTAAGCTCGGCAAACATCTCGTAAAAATAATAGGTAACGCGGCCTGTGCTGCCAATGGGTATAAATGAAAATATGCCGTAAGTAATGGCTACTTTATTATCATTGGCCAGTGGTTTTACCATTTCTTCTATCCAGTCTTTAGGGTAAATGGTATCCGCGTCGGCATTTAAAATATACTTGCCGCGGGCTTGCGAAAGGCCCATGTTGCGGGCAGGGGTAATACCTTGTATGGGTTGCAAAACGTAATTAACTCCACATGCCTTTATCAGTTCTTCGGTTTTATCTGTCGAGTTGTTGTTTACTACCAAAATTTCAACCGCCCGGCCCGTGGTATTGTTGCACAGCGATGCCAGGGTTTGCACAATGTTCTCTTCCTCATTATAAGCCGGCATCACTACAGATACTTCAGGCTCTGTTCCTTTTGATAGTTTTTGGTAGGCGCTGCTTATCGCTTCCAAATTTGCAGGTGAATGATCCTTATGTAAATACTGTTTTAAGTATGCGGGTGTAAAAATGGGTTTCATGCAGATCAATTATCAGGAATACATAATGCGCTATGCAATATAAATGCTTTTTACGATGATTCTTAAAAAATAGATGCGCTGAGCGAAGTACTGATGTAGGTCCACAAAATAAACAGTGCCTGAAGCGGTACCCTGAACCAAAGGTAGCTTACATCATCGCCATCATAAGTGCCTTTTTGATAGTCTACCTTGCGCATGGCGGCGCTAATATTAGCAGGTATCAGCAATATAAAGAAAGCGATAAGCAGCCAGCCGATAACTTCAGCATATTGCGGTATTAGCAGGCATACCGCGGCAGCTATTTCAAGAACACCCGTGATGTACACGATGGCTTTTTTGAAAGGTATGACCGGCGGAATCATCATTACCATGCCTTTGGTAAAGGCGAAATGCCCAATGGCGGTAAACAGCAACATGCCGGCCATGGCTATACGCCCCGCAAATTTGTACCCACCGGGGATATTGAACGCCAGGATAAAGATGTAAGCTAATATAAACGAGGATATAAGTACAATAAGCGGCTTCATAATTTTTAATTAATATTCTGAAAACGATTCATCTTTATAACACCACAGCCATTGCTCGCCCGGCTCTGCAGATATAATTACCGGGTGCCCCGTTGCATGGTAATGCGCCGTCATATGCCGTGCCGGTGAATCATCACAACAAAGCGTAATGCCACATGTTTGGCAGGTACGCAGGTGCAGCCAGTGCCCGCCATGTTTAAAGCATTCGTCGCAAACGTAATCCTCCGGTTGTTTTATTTCTGTTATCGCCTGTATGTGGGCGCAAGGTTGTTCTTCCATATATTTTTTCTTGGTGAATGGCGGTGGGCTTTTGGCCGGATGCCTACAGTTTATATTAATACGATATTACACTTTATAATTTAATTTTAACCCTGCGCTTCAATTCACGGTAACCGCCTGCCGTGAAGCTAAACCTCCGCTAAATACTTATGTACAAAACTTATCGCCATGGAGCCTTCGCCTACTGCCGAGGCAACCCTGTTCATCGCGCCGGCCCTTACGTCACCGGCGGCAAAAATGCCGGGATGGCTGGTTTCCAGCAGGTAGGGGTCGCGTTCATATTTCCATACTTTATCAAAATTCTCGTAACGCATCAGCTCCCGCCCGGTTTCAATAAAGCCTTTTTCATCTTTAATAATACTGGTGCCAAGCCATTCGGTATAAGGTTTCGCGCCAATAAAAATATACAGCGCGTCCGCGTCAACTGTTTCTGATCCCTTTGTATCAATATTGCTGATAACCAGTTTCTCTAACTGGCTGCCGCCCATCGCTTCGGTTATCTCGCTTTTTCCTTTTACGCAAATATTGTCCACACTGTTTATCTGGTCGATAAGATAGGAGGACATGGTAGGTGTGAGGTCGTCTTTACGCACCAATATGCAAACCTGTTTGGCAAATTTAGACAGGTACATAGCCGCCTGCCCTGCCGAGTTTCCGCCGCCCACTACATACACATTTTTATCCCTGCATGATGCCGCCTCGGTACTGGCCGCGCCGTAGTAAACGCCCGCGCCGGTGAAGTCGTTTATGCCTTTGGTATCCAACTTGCGGTAATCAACGCCGGTGGTTATAATTATGGCCTTTACATTTATTTCGGTATCGTCATGCAGCACAATGGCTTTGTAGCCGTCCTTCACCTTTATTTCTTTTACGGTTTGCGGCGATAAAAATTCGGTGCCGAAGCGTGTTGCCTGCGTAATGGCCCGGCGTGTCAGGTCGGCCCCGCTAAGCCCGCTTGGGAAACCGAGATAATTCTCTATCCGTGAACTGGTACCCGCCTGCCCACCCGGCGAATGACGCTCTATCAACAAGGTTTTCAACCCTTCTGATGCGCCGTAAACAGATGCCGCCAGCCCCGCAGGTCCCGCACCTACAATGGCTACATCGTACACCATATTCTTAACCGTCGGGTTTAAGCCGATCTTGGAGGCTACATCTATTATCGACGGGGTTTTAACCAAACCGCCGTCCTCGAAAAATATCACCGGAAAATCTTTTACTTCGAGCTTATTTACTGCACACAGGCGCGTGCCTTCCTCGCTGCTGATATCCAGCCATAAATACGGCACCAGGTTGCCCGACAAAAATTCCTTGATTTCATGCGATTTGGGCGAAAACTGGTAGCCCAAAACTTTTATCCCCTTAAAATTGGGTTTGTAATTGCCCTGCCAGTCGTCTAAAAGATCGTCAATTACAGGGTATAGCTTTTCTTCTGGTGGGTCCCAGGGTTTGGTGAGGTAATAATCAAGCTTTACATCATTTATCGCTTTAATGGCGGCCTCGGTATCTGAGTAGGCGGTAAGCAGCACGCGTTTTGCCTCAGGGAAAAAGGTCATCGCCTTACATAAAAAATCAACGCCTTCCATTTCGGGCATGCGCTGGTCTGATATGAAGATGGCGACAACTTCGCCCTTGTTCTTCAATTCGAGCAAGGCTTCTAAAGCTTCTTTTACCGAGTCGGTGCTCATTATCCTGTAGTCCTGCCGGTATTTGTTGCGCAGGTCGCGGTTAATGGCACGTAATACCTGCTGGTCATCGTCAATTAAAAATATAATGGGTTGGTTCATCTGCTAATATTTATTGATCTTGTAATGGTAAACAAACCTCAAATTCCGTTTCGCCCGGCACCGATCTTACCTTTACTGTGCCGTTATGTTGGCGAACAATGCGGCTCACCACATCAAGCCCCACGCCTGTGCCTTTCCCCATTTCCTTAGTGGTGAAGAATGGGTCGAATACCTTCGACTTAATATCTTCAGGTATACCGGGGCCGTTATCAATTATTTTAACCTGCACAAAATCGCCGTCTTTTTTGGTGGTTATCTTCAATATACCTTTGCCATTTACTTCCATGGCATCAATAGCGTTATCTATCAGGTTGGTCCATACCTGGTTTAGTTCGCCGGCCATGGCATTTACTTTGGGCACATTGGCGCTGTATTCTTCTACCAGTTCGATATTTCCTTTCTTAAACTTATAGCCCAGCATTTTAAGCGTATTGGCTATGCCGGTATGTATATCAATTACCTGCTTGTTGCCGTCGCGGTCCATGTGGGTAAAGTTTTTTACCGAACCAACCAGGTCCGATATCCTGCGCGATGCCTCCTCTATATCGGTCACCAATTTATCGGTCACCAAATTATTGTTTACCCAGGCCAGTACCGGCGCAATGCACTCCGCCGAAGTTTGGTCACGCAGTTTCTCTAAATCACTAATGCTGAAACCCATATCAACCAGTGTTTCGGCCATGGCATCATTATCAATTTCGTGATCTTCCAGCCAGTCAATAATATCGTCTTCCAGGTCTGCGCGCTGCATCATGCTTAAA
Organism: Mucilaginibacter sp.; assembly: GCA_039918195.1. GTDB lineage: Bacteria > Bacteroidota > Bacteroidia > Sphingobacteriales > Sphingobacteriaceae > Mucilaginibacter. The sequence goes on along the minus strand of JBDSIC010000328.1, from coordinate 3,563 downwards.
ACCGGCTTATCGGGGCGGTTTATTACCTCGGCAATAAATTCGTTTACCGGCTCTATCTCATCCATATCCAGCTGTATGGCGGCCACCTGTTTAAACAGATCGGGCAGGTGTTTTATCTGTTCTTTTAATGATGACGTGTTACGCACAATGGCCGCAGCGGGATTGTTCAGCTCATGCGCCAGCCCGGCAGATAGCTTGCCCAGTGCCATCATTTTTTCGTTTTGCTGTAGTACGGCTGTAACCTCTCGTACACGCGTGGTCATAATATGCACCAGCGCTTCGGTCAGTTCATAGTGCAGCTTGCCCACTTCCTTCATCTGTTCTATGGGTACTATCAGCGCCACCATTTTTTGGGTGCACTCGCCATAGCCTATTACGTTAACACCCCTTGAAAACGGGAGGAACCCGGTGATGGCGCCCGGGCCAAAATCGGCTACTTCGCGTATTTTGCCGTTTTGCAGCATACATATCCTAAAGCGTCCATCCAAAATAAAGAAAGTGTTGTTGATAGGGTCGCCGGCATTGAACAGGTGCTCGCCGGGCTCAAATCCCTGGCGATGACCAACATCAGTAAGCCATTGCAACTGGTTATCGGGCACACTTTTCAGCGATTCGATATTTTTAAGCTGCACAACAGTTATTTTATTCATCGATAGTAATTAACTTTAGTAAAAATAGTGCTGTTTTTTTATAATTACACTATAATAAAATTCAAAAAGCATGGCAATAACCAAAGGACGTTTGGAAGCATTTAGTGATGGCGTAATAGCTATTATTATTACTATTATGGTGTTGGAGTTAAAAGTGCCGCATACTGACGGGCTGAACACGATAGCACCGCTCTTACCCGTTTTTTTAAGCTATATATTAAGTTTTATCTATGTAGGCATCTATTGGAACAACCACCACCACATGCTGCACGCCGTACATTCGGTTAACGGCAGCATCCTGTGGGCCAATTTGCATTTGCTGTTTTGGCTGTCGCTTATCCCATTTGTTTCCGGCTGGATGGGTGAAAATCATTTTACCAAATGGCCGGTGATATTTTATGGTGTAGTACTTATAATGAATGCCATTGCTTATACTATACTGGCTAAACTATTAATTAAACACCACGGCGAAAACTCGCTGATAGCCAATGCTTTTGGTAATGATATTAAAGGAAAAATATCAATAGGGATATATGCCACGGCGTTGGCAGGATCCTTTATACATCCCTGGATAGGCTTGTCCATGTATTTTGTAGTAGCTATTATTTGGCTGATACCTGATAAGCGGATAGAGCGAAAATTAGCAGAACAGCCTGAAAAATAAGCCCGCTTTATTTATGGACAATACCCTGCGCCCCATCGATAACTATTTTTTGCAGCAAGATGAACCTGTTAAAAGTTGTTTGTTCGCGCTGCGTGACCTTTTGAACAGCTATAATAAACACATCACCGAAGAATGGAAGTACGCTATGGCGTTTTACTATTATAAGGGCAAGATGTTTTGCTATATACGGGTAGACAGAAATACAAACCGGCCCTACATAGGTATAATGGAAGGCCGCAATATTGAGCATCCGCTGCTGTTGCAGGAGGACAGAAAAAGGGTTAAGGTGCTGTATATTGATGCAGAAAAAGATATACCGATAGAGGATATTACTGCGATATTAGCTATGGCATTAAAATTTTATAAATAAAAAAGGCGGACAGTTTTAACCACCCGCCTTTAAAATTAGCTTTTCGCTAAGTTACATTTTATTGAACTCACCATCAAGCCAGTAGGCCCTTTGGGTTATCCATGTTTTTACGCGGTCAACCTCTTTTTCGTAAGTGCCTAATACCACAGGGTTAGGCCATACATATTTATCCAGTATGGGCCACTTTTTAAAATTCTCTTTTTGCGACAGGTTGATATAGTTGGTGGTGCTATCTATATAAGTGCCCAAAGTAGCTATATCTTTATATTTCAGCTGGTTCCAGCGTTTTTTTACCTTGGCTTTAAATGCAGGATCAAGGAAAAGGCGTTTAAACCACGGACCGTCTTTTATCCACCAGCCGGTAGCATTTACCGCGTCGGAGTAGTTGACGTTGCCCGCTGCCAGGTCAAAATCCCATAACGGACCCATGCACAATTTGCCGCCCCTGTCTTTATAATAATAGATACTGCTGAAATCTTTTGCGTCCTGGTTCTTTAACAACTCCTGTACAATATACCAGTTAATGAATGAGTCCACATTAATGTATTTGGCATAACCCTCAACAGGGTCGGCAAAGTTGGCCGCATTAAGGGAGTTTTCGGTTGCCTGTATATACGCTTTAATATACTCAAACTGCGCCGCAGGGATATCCTCTGGCGATTTGATGGTGAAAGGGATATTCCTTGTGGTCCTGAACCAGAATTCTTCATCAAGCCTTTGGTCGAGTTCCAAAAGATAACCGCCGCTAATTTTGTCCTCTGTAACATCACCTGCTTTAAGTTCAGGGATATTTACCCTGTTCTCATGCACTTCCACCTGGCTGGTCACAAAATAGTTGCCCAGGTATTCGCCGTTAAGTACCAGGTCTACGTACTGTCCTTTTGGGGTAAAATTGGCACCTATCCGGTTGCCTAAATTAAAAGCGACGCTGGTACGCAGTAAGCTTTTATCAGAGTAATTAGCTAACAACACCCAGTTTTTCGCGGCAGCCATCCCTAACACGACAGCTTTACTATCAAACTTTAAGCGATAAGGTTTTTTCGGCATGCCCCACGTAGAGTTGCCCCGGCCTTTTATCTGTAATGAAATATTATTTTTGTCTTGTTGAAACAAGGTATTGGTATTGATAACCAGGCTGCCGGTTACATAGTCATCTTTTGATACTACAGGCGCGCTTGTGGTAAGATAAAATATGGGTATCCCGGTAAAATTTTTAACAGTGAACTTGAATTTCTGAACACTGCCACCGGGGAAGGTTACCGTATAAGTAACCGGCCTGGTAAAATCGGTGCGCGTTACCCCGCTTACCTGCACGGTGTCATCTACCTTTACGGTAGCGCCTGTTCCCAGCGTGGTAAACGTAACAACCAGTTTTTTACTGTTCAGAAAAGAGGGGATAAGTGCCTTTACTTCGCTGCCCGAAAAGGTGGCATATACATCAGATGTTACAATGCCTGGATTTTTGCTGGCTTCAATTTTTACGGTAGGTAAGGCGTTAATGGCCAGGTTACCGGAAACATCTGACTTCGCGTTGTTTTTTATTACAGCGTCTTTTTTACAGCCCCAAATGCTTGCTGCTATAAACAGTATTAGTGTATATTTTTTTAACATAAATTATGGTTTATAATTGGTTTAAAGATACATTAAATTAACATCGACCAAAAAACAAATCTCAAATGGACAATGCTGCCGCGACTATATTGCCCCGTTATTTAATACCTGTTAATTTCCCTGTCCATCCATATGGCCCTTTTCGTCAGCCAGTTCTTTACTTCGGCTACTTCTTTTTCATACGAGCCTAATGCCACAGGTTTTGGCCACGGTATATCCATTATTTTCCACCGCTCGAAGTTTTTCTTTTGCGACAGATTAATATAAT
>JBDSIC010000327.1:0-11309 GCA_039918195.1 Mucilaginibacter sp. | reverse complement strand
ACACCTACGATAAGCAACGCCCTGAATTGCTAAACCTAAAATACGCAGTATACAAAGGCAATTTTGATAAAGAGCCAGACTATGCAAAACAACCACCCGAGGCAAAGGGTACCTCAACTATCTTATCTTCAGGGTTCAGTCCGCTGCAAAACGAATTTTTGATACACTATACCGGTGATCTGAAAGTTAACCAGGCCGGCGAATACTTTTTTAATTTGAGTACCCCGGGCGGCAGCGGGTTAATGCGCATAAACAACAGTATCGTAGTTCCGCTGGCAGATTGGCGCGGCAAGGGAAAGGTTACTTTGCCTGCCGGTACAGTGCCGTTCGACCTGTATTATTCAAAAATAGTCGATTGGGCAAAGCCTGCTTTGGGGCTGGCCGTGGCCGGGCCGGGTATACGCGAATATTTGATAAGCGACGCCAACGTAGCCACGGCCGATGCCGTAGACCCAATACTGATTACCCCTACGGTTGATAATATGCTGCTGCGTTGCTTTATCGACCTGCAAAGCGGGAAAAGGGTTACACATGCTATTAATATAGGCAGTAACAAACAGGTGCACTACACCTACGATGCTGATAACGGGATGCTGGTGCAATTATGGCGCGGCGGTTTTTTAGATGCCACGCCTATGTGGCACGAAAGGGGTGATGGTTCATCCCGCCCCACCGGTTTCACACTGCAGTTTGGCGACCCGGCTCCTGCGCTTCAAAAGCTGGCTTCTTCTACAGCTCCGTGGCTTACGGATACTTCCGGCACAGCTTTCAAACCCAAAGGCTACTCGCTTAATAAAGACAAAAGGCCCACGTTCAAATACAATATTTACGGCATACCTGTCACCGATGCCACCACTATACTGGCCGATGGTCACGGTATACAAAGAGTGATAGAAGTACAGGGCACCGCAACAAACTTGTACATGCTTTTAACAACAGCCAACAACGTAGAAGAAACGGGGAACGGCTGGTATCTAATTGATGACAGCTCTTACTACCTGCACATTGATGAAGCTGATGGCAAGCCACTAATACGTGATGTTGCCGGTAAGAAGCAGGTACTGGTGCCTGTAACTAAAAAAATAACTTATTCTATTCTTTTTTAGCATGATCATGAATCGTTATTCGGGATATATAAAAACTACGCTTTGCATTTCTGTGATAACAACAGCTCTCATATTTGCACCAAATGCCAATTGCTTTGCACAGGCAGAATCGCCAAAAGAGGATGATTACTTTAAGATAATGCGCCTGCCTGCGCCTGAAGGATTAATACTTGAAGTCGGCGGTTTATGTGTGTTGCCCAACGGCAATCTCGGGGTATCAACACGCCGCGGCGATGTATTTGTGGTTGAGAACCCCTCCAGCCAAAAACCCTTCTTCCGTAAGTTCGCATCGGGATTGCACGAGGTATTGGGGCTGGCCTATAAAAACGGTTCGCTTTATTGCGTACAGCGCGGCGAACTGACAAAAATGACCGATACCGATATGGATGGTGTGGCTGATGAGTTTGAAACGATATACGCCTGGCCCTTATCGGGTAATTACCACGAATACAGTTTTGGCCCCAAACTGGCCGCCGACGGTTCGTTTTTTGTTACCCTTAACCTGGGTTTCCCGCCCGATTGGTGGAACCCTAAAAGTATGGTACCTTGGCGCGGCTGGGCGCTGCATATATTTGAAGATGGCCGTGTTGAACCTTGGGCCGCCGGCCTTCGCTCACCATGCGGTATCAGCATGATAGATGACCAACTGTTTTATACCGATAACCAGGGCGACTGGGTAGGTTCGGGTAGTATAATGCAGATCAAAAAAGGCGCCTTTATGGGCCACCCGGCAAGTTTGGTGTGGGCGCAACAGCCCGGCTCACCGGTAACGCTTACTTCCGAAGCCTTCTTCGCAAAAAACAAATTGCGCACCGCGTTTGATAAAAGCGGCAGGCCTATCAAGCCGGAAAATGTGGTGAATGAAATTGCCACAACCGAATTTGAGCAGAAAAAAAATTACCCGCAATTGCAGTTACCTGCCGTGTGGTTGCCACATGGCATATTAGGTATTTCAAACTCCGAAATAGTGAAGATACCTGATGGTGTTTTTGGCCCGTTCGCAGGGCAACTATTGGTGGGTGACCAAGGCCAAAGCATGGTTAGCCGTGTGTTTATGGAAAAAGTGAATGGCGATTACCAGGGCATAGCCTGGCCGTTCAGAAGCGGGTTTCAGTCGGGAATTGTGCGGCTGGCCTGGGGTAAGGATGGCTCGTTGGTCGCCGGTGAAACCAACCGGGGCTGGGGTTCGGCGGGCGAAGCAAACGAAGGCTTGCAGCGTTTGGTATGGAATAACAAGCTGCCTTTTGAAATGCGCGCAGTAAGGGCTATGCCCGATGGTTTCGAGATAGAGTTTACTAAACCTGCGGATATCAAATCAGCCGAAGATATAGCATCTTATGCTATAGAAAGCTATATATACAAATATCACAGCGTGTACGGCAGCCCGCCAGTAAATACCGAAAAATGCACCATAAAAGGAGTTAAAGTTTCTGCCGATGGCATGAAGGCGAGGCTTATTGTAAGTAACTTGCGCCCCCACTATATCCACACCATTACCTTAGATGGCATACGCGACCAGGAAAGTTCATTTTCACTGGTACACCCCACAGGTTATTACACACTTAATGCTATCCCCGAAGGGACGAAACTAACCATGGGCGAGGTAAGTACGCGTAACTCGGCAATAGTACCAAAAGCTGCCGGCACTGCTAAAAAAGGAGTGAAGGGACAAACTGCGACCATAGCACCAACTGCCATTTCATCAAGTGGTGAGCCGGTTATGGCTAAGGCACCAACGTATAAAGAAGTACAGCCCTTGCTGCTAAAAAATACCTGCCTGGCCTGCCATAATGCAAACACACGGCAAGTTGGTCCCGCTTATGTAGATGTGGCGAAGCGTAAGTACAGTGTAGAGGAATTGATCAGCCTGATACATAACCCGAAACCAGAGCACTGGCCTGAGTATTCGACCCCTATGCCGCCTATGCCGCAGGTTCCGGAAAGCGAAGCACGCAAAATTGCAGCGTGGATAAAATCGTTAGAGAAATAGTTATTATTATATTACCAACATGAAATACCTTTTTTTATCGGCAGCATTAGCCGCATCAGCCTTGGGCGTGCAGGCACAGCAAAAACCCGAAGATACAGAAGTTTGGTCGCCCGTACCCGAAGTGGTAGCCGCCGGTAAAAATCCGGGCGATGCCCCGGCAGACGCGGTGCTGTTATTTAACGGCACAAATATGGATGAATGGCAAGCCGTTACTGATTCGACATCAACGCATAAATGGAAACTTGGCGGTGATGTGATGACGGTAGATAAATCTGCCGGTGACATCTGTACAAAAAGAAAATTTACTGACTATCAGCTGCACATAGAGTATCGCATACCACCAGATATAACCGGCGAAGGACAGGGGCGCGGTAACAGCGGTATATTTTTAGCCGCCCTGCCCTGGGGTGCCGGCGGTTACGAGTTGCAGGTGCTGGATAATTATAACAATAAAACTTATGTGAACGGCCAGGCCGGCAGCCTGTACAAACAGACACCGCCGCTGGTTAACGTTTGCCGCAAACCCGGCGAGTGGAATTACTATGATGTAGTATGGACCGCCCCCCGTTTTTACGATGACGGCTCCTTGAGATCGGCGGCGCATGTAACCGTATTACACAATGGTGTACTGGTGCAAAACAATACCACTTTAACAGGCGATACGCCTTATATTGGTAAGCCATCATACCGCAAACATGGCCCGGCACCTATAAAATTGCAGGCGCATGGCGATAAAAGCGAACCAATCAGTTACCGTAACATTTGGGTAAGGCCGTTGTAAAAGCTTAATTTTTGGTAGCCAAAAGGGTGTAAACGCCTCCCTTTTTAACGGCGATAGCCGTTAAAAAACCAAAATTAGTTTTTTGAGCTTTTACCGCGCGGTTATTTACCATTACAGGCACTTGAGTACGCACCAAACATTGCCCGTTTTGCGAGGCTGTAATTACCGCTGTGGCCAGTTGCTTTTTATTCCAGGCGATATTAACCTCGTAACCGCCGCGTGCTTTTAAGCCTTTTATATAGCCCTTGTCCCATTCATCAGGAAGCGCAGGCAGCAGGTTTATTTCGCCGTCCTGGCTTTGCAGCAGCATCTCGGCTATACCGGCTGTGCCGCCAAAATTACCGTCTATCTGGAATGGAGGGTGCGCGTCGAATAGATTGGGATAAGTGCCGCCGGCTTCAAACTTGTCGGTGTTTTCTTTGGTTAAACGGAGCAGGTCACGCACCAGTTTGTAAGCATGGTTACCATCCCATAACCTTGCCCAAAAGTTAACTTTCCAGGCCTTACTCCAGCCGGTACCGGCATCGCCGCGAATCTCAAGCGTTTTACGGGCAGCTATGGCCAGTTCGGGCGTACGTGCCGGGGATATTTGGTTGGCCGGGTGCAGCCCAAATAATTGCGAAACATGCCGGTGATGCACGTCTACGTCGTCCCAGTCTTTATACCACTCCACAATGTTGCCCCGTTTACCTATTTTAAAAGGGTACAGCATCTTTTGCTTTTCCAGTACTTCACGGCGGATGTTAGAGTCAAGGTTCAATTTTTCGCTCGCGCTTATATAATTTAAAAACAACTCACGGATAATGGACATATCCATTGTTGAACCCAACGCGATTGACCCTTCTTTCCCGTTGTCATCAATAAAGGTATTTTCAGGCGAGCCCGAGGGGGCGGTTACCCAGTAGCCATCCTTATCTTTAACCAAATAACCAAGTGTGAAAATAACCGCGCCTTTCATTAGCGGGTAAGCCTGTTTCCTTAAAAAAAATGTGTCCTGTGTAAACAGGTAATGTTCCCATAAATGTTCACTCAACCAGTTGGCACCCATACTCCAGTTGGCCCATTTTGGGTCGCCTTTGCCTAAGTCGCCTACCGGGTTGGCCATTGCCCATATATCGCTGTTGTGGTGTGCTACCCAGCCATCCAGGCCGTAAAATTCCTTCGCTATTTTAGCGCCGTTTACGGCCATGTTTTTTATTTGGTTGAACAGGGGCTGGTGCATTTCGGTAAGGTTAGTTACCTCGGCGGGCCAATAGTTCATCTGCACATTAATATTGGTAGTATAGTTTGAACTCCAGGCCGGCCGCAAGTCCTTATTCCAGATGCCCTGCAAATTGGCTGCGGGGCCGCCCGGCCTGGAGCTGGATATAAGCAGGTACCGCCCGTATTGAAAATACAATGCCTCCAAACCCGGATCATGCGCGCCCGCTGCATATTTTTCAAGCCGGCCATCGGTGGTAATGGCGGAGGCTGTAGCTGATGCGCTACCTAATGACAGCGACACCCGGCTAAAGTATTTTTGATAGTTGGCAATGTGCGCCGCACGCAATTGGGCGTAAGTTTTTGATGCTGCTTTGGTAAGCATACGCATCGCAATTGCCTTCTCATCTTTACCATCACTAAAAGGGCATTTATCAAAACCATTAAAGCTGGTTGCAGCCGAGATTAAAAGCACCGCTTCCGAAGCATTTTTTATACTAATACCTTCCGCAGTGCTTGCGATAGTGCCGCCGGTGTTAATGGCCTTCAGCAACAGGTTAAAACGCATCCCCCTGCAATCGGCGCTATCCTTTTTCAGCGGATCTTTTGATTCCATGTAACTTGGGTCGACATGCGCGGGTGCCCGCCCGCTTATCGAATACAGGTTACTGCCCAAAACCGTATTTACAGCACTTAGCTGGCTTTTTGGAGTTATAAATATATTAAGCTTACCCGGTTTGTCTGCCCGTAACCGAACCACGATCACCTGGTCGGCTGCCGACGAAAATACCTCGCGGGTGTAGTGTGCGCCGTTTATAGTAAATTTTGTTCTCGCGATAGCGGTTGAAATATCAAGGTCGCGATAATAAGCAGTTGCCTTATAGCCTTTCAGGTCCTGCGTAATTTTCAGGTCGCCAAGCGGCAAATACCCTTCGGAATACAGGCCCTGCATTTTCTGACTTAACGTATAAGCCTGCTGGTAATCGCCTGCAAAAATAGCCTTGCGCACCAGTGGCAGGTAGCTTGCAGCCTCGGGGTTGGTGTTCTGTTTTACCGGCCCGCCCGACCATAGGCTGCTTTCGTTAAGCTGTATCAATTCATCCTGCACACGGCCAAATACCATAGCGCCCAGGCGGCCATTGCCAACAGGTAAAGCTTCGGTCCACACGGCTGCAGGTTCATCATACCATAACTTTAAATTGTTTTGGCAGTTAGCAACCAGCGGCAGCGTTACGAGGAGTGTTATGATAATTTTTTTGATAAACATTATTTAGCAGATTATGTAAAGGCGGTTTCCACACAGGTGCTACCTGAAATCAAACCAAAGTGTTGCGTTTACCGGTGAATAATTTAGTTGTATATTTTGCTGGCTTGCGGGTCCAAGTAAATCAGGTCGTTGAAATTTGGTACCAATGGGCGGTATGCCATTCATAAAGCCAATATCTCCTGCAGGCATTGGCACCACAGTAGTTTCGCGCGAATGTTTTGAGTTGCCCGGTTTTAGCATTTGCAGGTAAATGCCTTTGTTTTCAGTGTAAACGGTAAAAGGGATTTCCTTGTTCTCAACACGTACCCAAAATACTTCGCCATGATAGCCTTTAAACTCAGGGTAAATGTAATTTTCACCGGTAATTCCGTCATTATAGTCTTTATGCCATATCCCAAACTCCGCGCCGGCAAGTCTATTCTTATAAACCCTGTCAGGCCCATTTCCCAGCCATTGCATCCCGGTTACCATAGTTTCGGGATAATTGAATGTTATACCGGTAAAGTTGTATCCTATTTGCTGATCAAAATTATTTTCGCCGTATTCGTAATCAAGTTTCGCCGGCAGGCCGGGGGCAAAGGTCCAGGTAACGTTTAGCCATTCCAAACCTTTGTAAGCACTTTTTACAATTACATTGCCGGCCTGTTTATAAAATTTAAAGTACTGTAATTTCATATCGGCGCGTGCTTGTGCCAGTACCGGGCCATTAGAAAGCGAAAGTTTTTTGCCACTACTGATAACCTGCTTTAACAAACCTGATGTTTTACTAAAATAAACCTCAACCTTATTATTATTTACTATCAGTTCGGTTTCGTTTTCAGTAACGGTAATTGTAGTATTGGTTGTTGCCTCAATATTTCTAACGGAGATGCTTTTTGGCTGTTGCAGCGGCCATGACCAGGTATAGATTTCAAGGCCATATTTATCGAATACAGTTAAGGATAGCCCATCGCTTTGCTGCCAGTTAGCCGGAAGATCTAATTGCAGATACCCTTTTTCTCCCGGTATTAAATTGCTGCCGGCAGCACTGCTGTAATTAGTAATAGCTTCTGATTTACTACCGGGTTTGGGGTAGCTTAGCAGCTTCCAAATAAATTTACACGACGACAGATCGGTATACAGGTACCTATTTTCAACAGAAAGTTTACCATTGAATTTTACCGGGATAACTTTATTAGTTACCACCACCGGCGACCATATTTTGCGTACTGATTGGAAACTCCCTTCTTTTTCGTGGTGTGCACCTACTATACCATCGGGGGCGCTATTGCCGGCATTATCTATTTCGCCATTCCTGTCTGTTCGCATAATGCCTTCATCAGCAAACGACCATAAAAAACCACCCGCGCCAAGCGGGTGTTGCAGTATTGCGTCCCAAAAATCCTGCAGACCGGCACCCATGCCGCCATCAAAATTACCGTGCATAAATTCGGTCGGGAAAAATACATCAGTGCCATATAACAGGGCATTAGTTACGTAGTTATAGTCGGGGTAATGGCGCGTATCCGTGCCACGAAATCTTTCCCAGGGATGTATAACTACACGTTTTTGATTATCATACAAATCATAATCGTTATCAATTGCACGGTTAAAACCTCCTTCGTTCCCGTTTGCCCACATTACTATGGACGGGTGATTTACATCCCTTATCACTAACTCCTTAACCAGTTTGCGGCCAATTATAGTATCGTAGCTTTTTTGCCAGCCGGTTAATTCATTTATCACAAACATTCCCAGCGAATCGCACACATCTAAAAAATGCCTGTCGGGCGGGTAGTGCGACATCCGGACGGCATTCATATTCATGCCTTTCATAAGTTTCACATCGTCAATGCTTACCTGTTTGCTTAATGCCCGGGCACTTTCGGCAGAAAAGCTATGGCGGTTAACGCCTTTGAATATCACTTTAACATCGTTTACATAAAAGCCATCACCTGGCCTTAACTCAGCCGTACGGAAGCCTGTTTTCTGTTGAATAGTATGGATCATCTTACCGGCCTGGGTAATTGAAACCTTGACGATATAAAGGTTAGGATCTTCGGGGTTCCAGGTAGCTATGTCCTTAAATTGTTTACTTATTTTAGTTAGCCCGCCGGCAATTACAGGCGTTTCAAATGATCCTATTTTTACGCCCGCGATGGTTTGAAGTTCGGCAACTACCATTTGCGGGGTATTGGTGTTTGTGGTGTAGGCATCTACTGTTAAGGTTCCATCTGCTTTGGTATCAATGGCTACGCGGTCAATATGGGTAATGGGGACTATCTCTAAAAACACCGGCCTGAATATGCCGCCAAACTGCCAGAAATCAGCCTCGCGTTCAGCTCTGTTAACTGATTTGTTTGCCGATTTTTTGCGAACGCTTACATCAAGCAGGTTAAGGCCGGATGATTTTAAAAGTTTGGTGATATCGTATTTAAAACTGCAGAACCCACCCTGGTGAACAGGGCCGGCAAGCTTACCGTTAATTTTCACTTCTGTGTCTGTCATCGAGCCATCAAAAACGATGAACACCTTTTTTTTAGCTATATCGGCAGGTGATTTAAACTTGTATTTGTATAAACCTGTTTCGTTAGGGTTATTCGTATCGGTATAGTAATTGTAAGTGCCAAAGCCCTGTTGCTCCCAGTTTGAGGGCACTTTTATTTTACTCCATTTACCGCTTTGCATACCGGTATTTATATAAAAATCCCAGTCAATGGCATTGTCCCTGTCGGTTCCCGAAAGATATTGATATTGCGTAGGCTGTGCCTGAACCGACATTTGAAAAACCAGCAATGCAAAACATAATAATCTTTTCATAGGGAAACCTTAATTACTATTAAAGTTAACTTTTATTGAACTTGATTTTAAACCTGCAGATGCCGCCGTCAAAGTGACCTCGCCAGGCTGCCCGGTTGGTTGTACAATAACTTGCGCAAGGCCGTTAAATAATTTCCTTTTCCATTGCGCGGCCGGGGTTAATATTTGAAACGCACCTGCGTCGGTATTAATAACATCCCAGCTTTGGTTCTTCAGCAATGGCGTGGCTATTACAGCGACGGTGTTTTTACCCATCTTTACATCACCCGCATCCAATATAAATTCATAACCTTTTTTGCTTTGCACCAAATCTTTGCCCAACTCTTTACCGTTTACGTAAATCGATTGCAGTTTGCCTATGCTTTTGTAAAAGAAGGTAATTTTAGCATTCTTTTCAACTACCGGCAGATCAACAGTTCCGCGGTAAATTAATGCTTTGGTCTTTTTGCCAAATTCCTGTGTCCGGTCATCTTTAAAAGCACGGCCCCAACTGCTGTCATCAAAATTTACAGCTGTTTCTGCGCCGGCGGTTAAGTCCTCAACCGGCAGTTCCTTTAACAATTCCACTTTTTTAATAGCAATGCTTTCAATAAACCTTTCATTTTCAAGAGAGGTTGGGTCGCCGTTGCCAACACCGATTATCCTTGCCGGGCCGGTTATATTGAAGTTTACATCGTTACCGGCAACAGGTACTTTTAAGCCTTTTATATCACTTGCGAAAACGGTAAGAACAGCCGCGTCAGTTTTTCCTGTTTTAATAGCGTTTTGTGTGATGCCTAATTGTGTAGCAGCAGCTGTAGTTTTAACCACATCCGTCAGTATCTTTTGGCCGTTTTTATAACCAACAGCTTCCAGGGTGCCTGGTGCGTAACTTACCTGCCATTCTAAATGCCCGTTTTTCTCCATCGTTTTTTTGCCGAGGCTTTTTTTGTTCAGAAAAAGTTCTACCTCGTCGCAATTACTGTAGGCCCAAACAGCTATCGGCTGGCCCTCGCGGCCGGCCCAGTTCCAGTGGGGTAAAAGGTGTAATACCGGCTTATCAGACCACCAGGACCTTAAGTAAAATACATTATCCTTTGGAAAACCGCAAAGATCCATCATGCCGAAGTAAGAAGTTACAGAAGGCCAACCGTATGGTGTTGGCTCTCCACGATAGTCAAAGCCTGTCCAGATGAACATTCCCGCAAAATAGGGTCGGGCGGCATAAAATTTCCATCCTTCTTCTATTGAGTAAAAGCTCGGTCTTGGTTTTTTGTCGTACGCCGCAGCGTAGTGTTTTTCGTTATCCGTAAAGTATATGCCTCTTGTTGCGAATGTAGACCCTTCTTCTGTTCCCATTCCGGGCTGGTTAAGGAAATGTTTATGATGATCATCAATATCGCCATTGCCTAAATAGTTATATCCCATAACTTCAATCACGTCTGAAATGCCGCTTTTAAACCCTCCACTAACTGCTGCCGTAACAGCTCTTGTAGTGTCGAGATTTTTTACAAATGTTTCCATTGTTTTTGCAATACGCGCCCCGGTAATAGAATTCTCGATCCCCCACTCCTCATTACCTATAGACCAGCTGATGATGCTCGGGTGGTTACGGTCGCGCTCAAGCAGTTTTTTCAGGTCGTCCAGGTGTACGGCATTTATCCCCATCAGGCGGTTCTCGTCAATAACCAGCATACCCAGGCGGTCGCAGGCATCCAGCAATTCGGGGGTAGGTGGGTGGTGCGAGCAGCGGTAGGCATTGCTTCCCATCGCTTTCAGGGTACTTATGCGGAAATATTGAAGCGCGTCGGGCAGCGCTGAACCAACCCCGGCATGGTCCTGGTGATTGTTGGTACCTTTTATTTTGACGTGCTTTCCATTTAAAAAGAAGCCCTCATTTGCATCAAACCTTATAGTGCGTATACCGAAACTGGTTTCGTATTGGTCGGCAATTTTTCCATCCTGTGTAATGGTGGTAACCAGTTTATAAAGGTACGGCGATTCAAGGTCCCAAAGTTTTGGTTTGGTTACCGGAATGGTTACATTAAACTCTTTTTCGTGTAAAGCGTTTAGCTGCAGATTGTCAAGCTTATTTGTTGCTATCGTATAGCCACCCGCATCTTCAATGCTTTGCGTAATGCTAAAGCTGCCCGGTAAAAGCGCGTCGTTTTTAACTTTAACTATGGC
>JBDSIC010000326.1:0-5993 GCA_039918195.1 Mucilaginibacter sp. | reverse complement strand
GCGGGTTCGAGTCCCGTCCATTCCGCAAAAGAGGTAGTAATAACACCCTAAACCGCTTAAATCAATGATTTAAGCGGTTTTTTTATTTCATAGCCGCTCGTCATAATTGATTCATTCAGTCGCCTGTTCGATAGTTAGTATGTAACCGAAAACAGCTTCGATCTATCTATGTATATATACATACCCGCCACAAAAGCCAAATCACACCTAATTCACAATCGTTTTTAGTACATTGGCTTAATATATCCGCTCCTGATGATCTTTAAGCCCTATTACTTACTTTCCAACTTAAAATTAGTATTTATATCACTATTGTTTGCTTGCTGCCGACTAACGGCCCTGGCACAAAATGCCGGGATAGACCAATTAAAAAAGATAAAAAATATTGATTCGGCATTGGCTTACGCTAACCAATTGGTAAGTGCGGCCCGGCAAAAGCATGACGCGGCGCAAGAAGCGCGGATACTGTATATACAATCGAAAATGGCTTATAAAACAGGCGATTTTGAAAAGGCGCTGGCGTGTGCGCGGCAGTCGTCAAAGTTAAGTGCCCCGACCGATTCGAATACCTACGTACAATCGGCCAATATGATAGCCTATATGCTGAGCCAGCAGGGCAAAAATGTGGAGGCCCTGAATGTCGCCTTTAAAATATTGCGCGAAACCGAGTCGCATGGCTGGAAAAAGCTTAACATTAGTACCCTCACCTGCATAGCCGATGTTTACCGTGCTATAAAGGATATTAAAAAGGCCCTGCCGTATGCTTTACGTGCTGCCGAAAGCGCGAAGGCTGTGCAGGATACCGGCTGGTACATTTATTCGTTAAGCACCCTATCCAATTTGTATTCTGACCGAACCGTACGGACCCGGGCCAATTTGGTAAAGGCTACAAACTATATGGAAATTATATTGGCTCCGCCTTATCTTGATTTTCTTGGTTCATTTGACAAAGCCCGTTATTTAAGCAACCTTGGCCGTTTGTATATTGAGAAGGAAGACCCGAGAGCAGAAGAGGTTTTGCAGCAGTCGATAGCGATATCTCATGCCGAAAATTTCTCCCCTTTGGAAAAACCCGCGCTTAACGAACTGGTGACACTTTATAATGATAAGAAAAAATATAGCGACGCGGTTAAATATGGCGAGAAGGCCATTGCCGTTGGCGGGGCGGGGGCGCAAACCAACCTGGTACTGGAACGAAATATATATTACCAGTTAAGCAAGGCATATAAGGGCCTAAATAATTACAACCAGGCTTTTAACTATTTTCAAAAGGCGACTGAATTGAATGACAGTATCATGTCTGTCGATAAAGCTAAAGATGCCGCTGAGCTTGATGAACAATACCGCGCCGATAAGCGGCTGATCATTGCATCAGCTAATACCAGTGTAGCAAAGCAGCAACGGAATTTAATAATTGTACTGGCCATTTTTTTGGTGATAGCAGCCATTGCCATCTACCGCTGGATAATTTATAAAAAGCGCAAAGAAGCCTTACTATTGGCGCAAGAGCACGAGCAGCTTGAAAAACTGGACGCGCTTAAAACACGCTTTTTTGCCAACATTAGTCATGAATTGCGCACACCGCTTACGCTTATTATCGGCCCGGCAAATCAATTGCTGCATAAACAGGTAGAAACACCCGAACAGGAGCATAACTACCTGCGTGCCATAACCCGTAACAGTAAAAAACTGCTGAATATTGTTAATGAGCTTCTGGATCTGGGCAAACTGGAAGCCGGCAAATTATCGTTAAAATTGAAGCCTGTGGCACTGGCTCCGTTTATAAATGTTGTTTACCAGTCCTTTATGTCGGCGGCTGATTATAAAAAAATAGACTACAAATTAACCTGTCATATTGATAACAAATTGTTAGTACAACTCGACCAGGAACGCTTCGAGAAGATCAGCAATAATCTTATTGGTAACGCCATTAAGTTTACGCCGGGCGGCGGGGCGGTAACTGTACTGGCGGCAGTTACCGGCGTGGCTATTGATTTTAGTGTGAGCAACACCGGCATGGGGATACACCCTGATGACCTGCCTTATATATTCGACCGTTATTACCAGGGCCGGCGACCGCACCAGGAATCAGAAGGCGGCACAGGCATAGGACTGGCCATTGCGCGTGAATTTACCGAGCTGATGGGCGGAACGCTTACTATTGATAATACCTGGGGCGAAGGCTCAACATTTAAAATAAACATCCCTTTTGTAACTGCCGGACAATTAGAGGATACCTCGGTAATGGCTGAACAGTTAGCTTTTAACCTCCCCCCGGTAAGCGATAAACCGCTGGTGATGATAGTGGAGGATAACCCCGAAATGGCCGCCTATGTCGGTGATATTTTGCAAACAACCTACAGGCTGGTAACCGCTTACAATGGCGTTGAGGCGCTAAACCAGCTTAAAAGGATGCACAGTTTGCCAAACCTTATCATTTCGGATGTGATGATGCCTGAAATGGATGGCTTCGCCCTGCTGGAAAAACTGAAGAATGATGAGAGCTTTTGCACCATCCCTGTAATTATGCTCACCGCCCTTGCCGATAGCCGCAACAAGCTTAAAGCACTAAATATAGGTGTGGACGATTATGTTACCAAGCCATTTTTGGTTAACGAGCTTACTGTGCGGGTTAACAACCTGATACAAAACGCCGCAGCCCGGGTTGACGCTTCATTGCTGGACACTAATGAATATGAACCCGGAGATGAAGCACCGGCATCAGCAACAGATGATAATGAAACGGATAAAACCGGAGAGGAAATTACGCCGGTATCGCCCGCTGACCTGGTATGGCTGTCTCAACTGGAAGAAGTGGTAAGGCAGCATACAGGCAAAACCAACTTTAACCTTACTGTACTAAGTCTTACGGTAGCAATTAGCGAACGGCAGCTGCACCGGCGGATAAAAAACATAACAGGACTTACGCCTAACAAATACATACGGGTAATAAAGCTGCAAATATCACGCGAAGCCATCGCCAGCGGAAAATATCGCACTATTGCCGAAGTAGCTTACGCGGCGGGTTTTGAAACCCCCGCCTATTTCAGCAAGCTTTTTAAAGATCATTACGGTATTGATGTAAATACATTATTGTAAAAACCTCAATAATTATATACACAAAACTGCCATATTTAAACATACCGGAGAATATGTTTGTACATGGCAGTTTTGTTTATAAACATGTCTGCTTTGTAAACCAATACGTCAGTTTTGCTACTGCCCAATAGCTGAGTTTTGCTGCATAACCAAGATCACCCCACTTGTTATGCTTCAAACAATAAACAATTTTATGCCGGCAGTAGCCTGCCAGCTCATAGTCTTCCTTGTAATAATGAATGTAATAGGTATAGCCGGATTTTTTGATGGCTGGACCAGGCGATTATTACGCGAACAGTTTTAGCCTGTCAAAATTTACAGCTTCCTGTTTCCCTTTTAGTGGCCAATGGCTTCTAAGTAGTATCAGCTTCTTGTTTCCCGGAAATGCCAAAAGAGGTACGTTTTAAAATGCATTTTCCGAATCTATTCATTTTTCATACAAAAACATATGCTCATCAATACTTTACAGCCATTCCTTTTTCTTCAAACTCCTCCCTTGGCGAACCGCAGACAGGGCAGCTATAGCCATCGACTCTCCCTGTTATTTTTTATTTGCCAAATTCAACCCAGTCAACGTCAAGTAAGGCGGTATTGGGTTTAACTTTTTTGGTAAAAACAAAATACAGGTCGTGCTTTACGCCGGGGTTGTTAATTGTCGCAGTTATTTCTTTAAAATTCTCCCAGCTGCCTGTAGGCTCAAAATTAAGCGTGCTGACAACAGGGCCGTTGTGTGAGTCGGTATGTACCGTTATGGTGCCGGCTTTATCTAACGAAGCATAGCGGTAAGTAAGTTTGGTAATGCCGTTTAGGTCGATACTCTTCAGCATAAAATACGACCGGTTATTAATTGTTCCTATAAGGTTTTCGAGCACGTCGACATCCAAAAATGCGTCCCCATCTTCGGCCTGTACTTTTGCAGGACGTAATACCAGCGACGTATTCGTAGTAAGCGGTGTTATTGCACCCCCCTTATCAGTATATGAAGCTGATATAATATACCTGGCCCGGGTATTCGCCGCAACATGGTCCTTTAAGGCTATAGTTCCTTTTTGCGGCAACAATACATTGGCTTTTTTAGCAGAGATAGCCAGTATGTAATTCACTATTTCGCTGGCATCGTCCATAGACAATTGCGGATGCGCGCTCATGGCGTGCTCACCCCACACACCGCCGCCGCCTGTTATAATTTTATTGGCCAAACGGGTAACCGCGTTTTTGTCGCCTGCATAGCGTTTGGCTACGTCTACAAACGCCGGGCCTACTGATATTGCATTAATTTGATGGCAGGCCTTGCAATCGCTTTTGGCAACTAATGCTTTACCATAGTTATAGGTTGGCGATACAGCCTGGTGACCGGCTAAATTTGTATTGCGTTCCACACGCGCTATAAAATCTGAGGCCACTTTTACTTTCTTTGGGTCGATAGTGCCGTCTTCCTTGTCCTTTACTTCAACATCATAATTGAAACCCGTTTGCCCCGGAAAAAAGAACGAGCTGTTGTTGGTGGTGTTAATGGTTACCTGCGGCAGCGTGTTACCTACTTTAATACTGATGGTATCAGTCACGCTGGTACCTGCAGCGTCGGTTACCTTTAAAGTAACTTCATATATACCGTTGCTTTTAAAAGTGTATACCGGGTTTTGTTCGGCTGATTTTACACCTTCAAAATGCCATTCATACGTTAGTTTATCCTCGTCATCATAGTCAAAGCTTTTTTGGCTGAAGTTTACTTTATAAGGCGCTACGCCTATAGTATCGCGGGTATCTATTTTAGCTACCGGGGCACGGTTGCCGCCATTATAATCTATACGTACCAGGCGCGCATCAACATTATCTATCCCATAAACAGAGCCATATTCCAACATATAGAATGACCCCTCCGGGCCAACCTCTATATCTATTGGCCGGCGGAAATCGCCGTTGGTTTCCATAAAGGGTTCCATGTAGCGGTAGTTCTGCTTCTCGTCAAGCCGCACGGCAAATACCCAGTTACGCATCCAATCGTACATAAAAAGGGCTTTATCATAATACGCGGGTATTTTAGTATTTGATTTTAGTGCCGGGTTGTAATGGTAAACCGGGCCGCCCATAGCACACCTGCCACCCTGCCCCATCAACGGGAACTCTGCCGTTGGCGCATAAGGGTACCATACCATTGGCTTTTGCGCCGGCGGCAATATTTTTGCCCCGGTATTGTATACCGAATTATTTTGAGCGCCGTTTACGTCAAAAAACACCCCGGTTGCCCGGGTAGCAAAATCATAGGCCTTGTAGGGTTTATTATCTGCCACAAAATATGGCCAGCCGTAATTACCCGGCTTTTTTGCCTGGTTAAATTCATCGTAGCCACGCGGCCCCTGCACACCATCTGTACCTGAATCGGGCCCTACTTCGCCCCAGTATACTATTGATGTTGCTGTATCAACAGACATGCGGTAGGGGTTCCGGCAGCCCATTACATAAATTTCGGGCTTTGTATTGGGCGTGCCTTTGGCAAACAAGTTGCCTTCGGGTACAGTATAGCTGCCATCTGCTTCGGGGTGTATGCGCAGTATCTTGCCGCGCAGATCGTTAGTGTTACCCGCCGAACGTTCCGCATTAAAGGTAAGGCGGTTTGGGCGGTTATCTATCGGCGCAAATCCGTCTGATTCGAACGGCACAGTATTATCACCTGTGGATATAAAAAGATTCTTGTTCCTGTCCCAGGCTAACGAGCCGCCGGTATGGGCACTCACCTCAAGCTCAATAGGTATCTCTATAATAATCTTTTCTGATGCCGGGTCAAGTACATTGTTCTTGCTTATTACAAAGCGCGAAATATGCTGCTTTGTCTTCCCGTTTATTTCGGCGGTATAAAAAAAATAAATGAAATTATTGCTTCTAAAATCAGGATC
>JBDSIC010000325.1:0-9268 GCA_039918195.1 Mucilaginibacter sp. | reverse complement strand
AATTAACCTTGATTTGATGAGTAATTCCAAACACTTTAAATCAATATTGTATGGATTGTCAAAAACCACATGGCTGTAGTTTTTATAGTTTCCGCTATCGCGATATAGGTAAGAGAATTTGATATTTGGCATTTAGCCAAGATACTGGTAAAGGAATATTTGGGCAATCGGATATAAGTGAACTTTTAACCAATTGCCAGCTTACCACTTTCTTTCCATATGTATGCGGGCATCGGTTCATTTAATTCCCATTCAATACTCATAGGTTTTGTACCTGTTGAGTTAATAAACTGAGCTTCACCTAAGAATACGTAGGACATTGTGAAGCCATATTCATCATCATTTTGCTCCCTTACAAATAATAAAATTTTCTTTTTTATTTCGTTATGTTGAATATAGGATAAGCCTTTGGTTGAGTTTGGAGTAGTTGCATTTTGTGATTGCCAATGGAATAAAGATTCATTTATGGCATAATCATCATATAATGTAGACGGGGAATATTCTTTTTCTGATTTTTTTAGCGTTATTAATAGCGATTCAGTATTTGTCTCCTTATTTAATGCAACACCCTCCCTGTTAGATGAGGTTTTTTCAAAAGTTTGTAGCTGCATCGCAGTCAAAATCTGGCTTCTAGTATAACGGCTATGGATTTTTAATGGGAATGTATAATCTAAGTCGATAGTTTTCTCAATAAAATCCACTCTTTTAATTAAGTAATTAACTACTTCATTTAATTCATCCACCAACAGCTTGTTTTTCGAGATTTGGTACATGCTTTCTTGAATAGATTTAATATTTAAATCTGGGCCAGATTTTTGCCAAACATCATAATGAAACATTAAAAGCATTAAATGTTGTTCGGAAGTAAGTGAACCGATAGAAAAGCGGGTTTTAATTAGCTTTTGAATAAACTGAAAATAAGCAATAGAATTACATTGTAACAATCTCTTGATGCTTCCCAATATTTCTTTCTCATTAGGTTCATTAAAAGGTTCAATTATTCCAGCCTCAATACATAGCTTTTTCCAACTGTCTTTTTTATAAATTAGATGTATATCTATATGTTGTACTGATAAGAAATTTTCTAATGTTAGCGGGAGATTAGATTGATATTTAAAATTAATAATCTTATTTATTAATTGCGCACGATTGAAGCCAATAGCGTTGCTTATGTTTTTTAAGATTACTTCTTTCGCCTTTTTCTCTAACACGATTGAACAACCTAAAGGTAGATGCGGAAATTCATCTTCAATTTCCTTTATAATAGAAGTATGCGTTTTGCCAACCAGGGCTCTAAATTTATTTTCAAAATCATAGTTTTGATTTGCATTTCCGACAAAATCTAAAACTGTTAAATAATCCTTGTTAGGAGATAGTCGTAGCCCTCGCCCCAATTGTTGCAAAAAGATTGTTAAACTCTCAGTTGGACGTAAAAATAATACAGTATCTATTTCAGGAATATCAACCCCTTCGTTAAATATATCTCTAACAAAAAGATAATTAATCTCTTTTTTTCGGAGTTTCTCTCTTATGGTCGTTCTGTTGACAGCATGGTCGCTTGTTAAATAATCAGCTTTCAAGCCGGCCATAACAAATTTTTCGGCCATGTATTGTGCATGAGCCTGACTTACACAAAAACCAATTGCCCTTACGTCATTTATGTCGGTTAAATACTTTTCGCAATTGTTTAAAATATCGCCGACGCGCCTATCATTTTCTGTATAAAGTTTTGTTAATTCATTGACTTCATATTTGCCATTCTTCCAAGAGATTTTAGACAAATCAACACTATCTGACAAAGCAAAATATTGAAATGGGGTCAGAAGTTTCCTGTTTAAAGCTTCAGGTAGTCTGATTTCTGCAGCAATCACATTACAAAAATCTTTTAAAATATCTTCACCATCATTTCGCTCGGGTGTTGCTGTTAGACCCAATAGTATATTAGAATTGAATTTGCTTAAAATAGGTCGATAACTACTCGCGGCAATGTGATGAACCTCATCAATAATTATAAAGTCGTAAAAATCTTCCGAGAAAGGAAGATTTTTTATGCGATTATTTAAAGTATAATTAGATGCAAAAACATGTTCAAAATTGTCAGGTTCTATGCCGTCAACCCATAGTTGACCGAAATTGGTATCCTTTAATACATGTTGAAAAACTTGCTGCGCCTGTTCTAATATCTCTTTTCTGTGTGCGACAAATAACAATCGTGCTCTGTGATTTTGATCTTTAAACCGTTTATAATCGAAGGCCGAAATAACTGTTTTTCCAGTTCCTGTTGCTGCAACAACTAGATTTTTTTTCCTGTTGTGCAGTAGTCTTTCTGATTCCAATTTTTCTAAAATCTCCAATTGATAAGAAAAGGGTTTCAAATCGAAAAATGAAATTATTCCTTGTTTATCATAGCTTTTTTGTTGCTTTAAAGCTTGGGTGAGTTTTTGTTTATCTTTCTCTAGATCAAAATGCTCAAAATCTTTATCTAACCAATATGTTTCAAAAGTCTTTTTAAATTTATCAATAATGTGACTTATTTCTTTTGAAGTGACTTTTAAGTTCCATTCTAATCCATTGGTTAATGCGGACCGAGAAAGATTAGAAGAGCCTATATAACCGGTATTGAATCCGGTATTTCTTAAAAATAAATATGCTTTTGCATGTAAACGTTCGTGTTCGGTATTGTAAGAAATTTTTACTTCTGTATTTTTAAGATTAGCCAAAAATTCAACTGCTTTAACATCGGTTGCTCCCATGTAGGAAGTCGTTATGATTTTGAGCTTTTTACCGCTATTAGTAAACTCCTCTAATTCATTTTTGAAAATTATAATACCTGAGAACTTAATAAACGACACAAGCCAGCATATTTCATCGGCAGACAAAATTTCTTTTCTGATTTCACTTTCTAGAGAAATGCCGACATTATTTCCGGTGAAAAGTTCGCTTTGAGTTAATCGTGTGTAAGGAGTTATTTGCTTTAAACGCTCTTTAAAATCATATTGATAGTCTATTTTGGAATAAACAGCCTCTAATATCTTGCCCTCAGATTCAATTAAATTTTCTGAAATATTAATTTTAGGCAACTCGGTTATTAATAGTTGGATGATTTTATTAGAAAGTTCAACTTGCTTTAAGGTTTGGTCATCCCCTTTGATTTCATTTAGAGCGAATCTTATAGTTTCTGATAAATATAAACTTAAATATCTAGCTGCTTCTGCTTTGTCAAGTTGCGTGCTTTTGATGTAATAGTTTTCATCATCAGTTGATTTAAGCTTATTGCTGATAAGTGTATTAATAAGCTGCTCGTATAAGCCTAATTCAAGTGACGGCATTTATAAGGTTTGAAAATGTTTAACAATGGGAATATCGGCTTCGGCCCAATCCAAATCTAATAATTCATTTTTATTAACCCATTTAAAATTTGCATGTTCCTTTAAAGTGACCTTGCCCATAATTGTGTTGCAAATAAATGGTATGAGTTTTATAGATATTGAAGAATAATTGTGATAGTTAATTGGGAGGCGTTTTATGATTTGTATATCAACATCAAGCTCTTCCTTAATTTCTCTTATTAAACATTCTTCCGGACTTTCGTTATTTTCAATCTTGCCTCCTGGAAATTCCCATTTTAATGGCAGACTCATGGTCGCACTTCTTTGAGCTGCCAATACATGACCTTGACTATTTAAAATAAGGGCGCAAGTAACTTCAATCACAGAACTAAAATACAATTTATAGAGGTATCTATCATCCCTAAACCCGATAGCAGCGAATACCGGCCCCGCGCCTAATGCGGCAGCCAAAGACTACTTATGCTGCTTTACAAAAATTCAAAAGTCCAAAATTACCAAACTACCCCCCATGTCGTTTCGAACGTAGAGAGAAATCCTATACGCCACGCAAATCGGAAAGCATATCGTATAGGATTTCTCCTCGTTCCTCACCCGATAGCTATCGGGTCGGAATGACACAGGGGGATATTTATGACAACAGGGAATCCCCCTTATTTCAGCATCTTCCCCATCACATAAGTATGCTCAACTGTCCTGTCGTCGCCAAGCATTTCTATGGCGAAGAGTTTTTCTTTGAGGGTGTTGCTGTGGTTAATGCGGTTGCCTAATACGGGGGTAGTTTGCGGGTTCAGCACAATAAAATCAGCTTCGTGGCCAGGCTCGAAGCTGCCTATAAATTTATCGAGCGACAGCGAACGGGCGCCGCCAAGTGTTGCCAAATACAACGACTGGAAGGCATCCAGTGAGGGCTCGTCGTCGGGGTTATCGGCGTATGCTTTGCGCAGCTGGGTTACCTTGTAAGCCTCGTTCATGGTTTGCAGCATCGAGAAACTGGTGCCTGCACCCACGTCGGTGCCCAGGCTTACGTTAATATTGTACTTGTTGGCCTTGTTTAAATTAAACAGCCCGCTGCCTAAAAACAAGTTAGAGGTAGGGCAGAAGGACAGGGCCGCGCCTTTTTTGCCAAGGTCGGCGTAATTATCTTCGGACAGATAGATGCTGTGCGCAAATATCGAGCGGTTGGTAACCAGGCCGTAATGGTCATACACATCGTAATAGCTCGACCGCTCGGGGAACAGGCTTTTCACCAGCGTCACTTCCTGCTTGTTTTCGGCCAGGTGGGTGTGCATGTACACGGTGGGGTGTTCCTTTAACAGTTTGCCTGCAACGGCCAGTTCTTCGCGGGTAGAAGTTGGCGCAAAACGCGGTATTACCGCATAATTAAAGCGGTACTTATCGTTCCATTTTTTTATCAGTTCGGTACATTCGGCGTAAGCCTGCTCAGGGGTATCGGCAATATCATCGGGTATGCCGCCGGTATCCATCAAAGCTTTGCCGGCTATCATGCGCATGTTGCGTTTAAGGGCCGCCTCAAAAAAAGCGTTAATAGAAATTGGGTTCTCGGTACCGAAAACAAGGGCGGTGGTGGTGCCGTTCTTCACCAGCAGGTCCAAAAAGAAATCCGACTCTTTAGCTGCAAATTTTGGGTCACTAAATTGTTCTTCGGCGGGGTATACGTAGTTCTTTAGCCAGTCCAGCAGTTGTTTGCCGTAGGCTGCAATAATGCCCGTTTGGGGGTAATGTATGTGCGTATCAATAAACCCGGGGATGATCAGCCGGCCGGTATAGTCAACTATTTTGGCGCTTTTGTAAGTGTCTTTCAGCTGGGCATAGTCGCCTACGGCTATCACCTTGCCACTCTCGATATATAAAACACCGCCGGGGTAAAACTTGTAGGCATCTGCTACTTTGGCCGGGTTATCAGTAAAATAAAGTATGTCGCCGCGATAGCCGGTAATGTCGGCAGCCATCAGCGTAGCAGAACATAATAAGGTGAATAAAAATGCCACAAGGCTTTTGCAGGTAAACAGGTGTTTCATATGATGGTGTTTAAGATTATATGGCAAGATACTGAAAAAAATAGCGCAGGGTATTGCGATATTACTTTTTAAGAAAATTTTTATGTATCACTTTTCCTTCAGGAAGATCCCATGCTGCCTATCGCTTTGCAAGGGACACACCCCTGCCCCTCTCAAGAGGGGAGCCCGGCGCGCAAGGCCTTATTATTCAGAAATTTTAATCATCTGCACATCTGCATATTCGCACATCTGCACATTTTAATTATCTGCAAATCTGCACATTTTTAATCATCTGCACATCTGCACATCCGCACATTTGCATATCAAAACTACTCCGCAAACGTATCTCCTTGCTTCACATCCCCGGTTTCGTAACCTTTTTTAAACCAGTACTGGCGCTGGGCACTGGTGCCGTGGGTAAAGCTGTCGGGTTCTACGCGGCCCTGGGTTTCCTGCTGCAGGCGGTCGTCGCCAATTTGGTTGGCGGCGTTAAGGGCTTCGTCGATGTCGCCGGGTTCCAGTACACCTTTGGTGCTTTGCTCGTAATGGGCAAAAACACCGGCATAAAAATCGGCCTGTAGTTCCAGCTTAACCGATAGTTTATTGTATTCCGTCTCGCTAAGCCGGCCGCGCGCCTCCTCCATTTTAGCCGAAGTGCCCAGCAACTGCTGTACATGGTGACCAACCTCATGCGCTATCACATAGGCCCGGGCAAAGTCGCCGGCGGCGCCGAAACGGTTTTCAAGTTCTTCAAAAAATGTAAGATCGAGGTATAGCTTACGGTCGCCCGGGCAGTAGAACGGCCCCGTTGCCGACTCGGCAAAGCCGCAGCCCTGCGTAGTTACGCCGCCCTCGAAAAAATGGAGTACCGGTTCCTCGTAAGTTTGGCCCATTTCGGTGAAAAGCTGGTTCCAGATATCCTCGGTATCGGCCAGCACTACACGGGCAAATTTCTGTTGGGGGTTATCCGCGTCGCTGCCGGGCTGGGTACTTGTTTGTTCCTGCCCCGGCTGCTGCACCTGGTTGAGCAGCTGCGAAGGATCTATCCCTGTAAAAAAGTATATAGCGGCTGCAATAATGCCTATTACACCGCCGCCCATGGCAATACCGCGTCCGCCGCTGCTGCCTGTTTCGGTATTACTGCTTTCGCGTCTGCCAAGCCATTTCATAAGGGATCCTCCGGGTTTAATTCTAAATACTAAGCTCTAAATGCTAATTTGAGTGAAATTCTAAATGCTAAACACTAAATTCTAAAAAAGGTTGTAGAGCCTCACCTAAATCCTCTCCAAAGGAGAGGATTTTAAAAGAAAGCCGTCGACACCCTCTCCTTTAGAGAGGACTTCAATAAAAAAAACAACCCTCCCTCTCCTTTGAAGAGGGCCGGGGTGAGGCTATTTACACCTTATCCCCTTTACATTCAACTGTATACTCCTCTTCTCCCGCCAAATATTTTCTTCAATGTTGTAGCAAATATCAAAGGGCACGCCTTTTTGTAGCTGGTGCAGGTATTCACCGTGGTTAAAGGCAATACAATCGAACGGGGCCGAGCCGGGCTGGGTGATGGTCAATTTGAGGTGGTTGCCGCCTACCAGCGCGGGGCTGCCCGCCAGGTAAACATCCTTCGACAAAAACACCGGTGACATATTGCCCGGTCCAAACGGCGCAAACTGGCCCAGTATCCTGAAAAAGCGGGCATCTATTTGTTTTAGCTCCAGTTCGGCATCAATTTCTATTTGCTGGATGAGCTGCTCGGCGGTGATGCTGGCGGTTACCACTTCCTCAAAACGGGTTATAAAGGCTTCCACATTCTCGGGTGCCATGGTAAGGCCTGCCGCATACTTGTGCCCGCCGAATTGGATTAGCAGGTCGCTGCAACCGCACAGGGCCTCGTACAAATCATAACCCAACACGGAGCGGGCCGAGCCGGCTACGTGGCCGTTGCTGCGGGTAAGCACCACGGTGGGCCGGTAATATTTTTCGGTCAGGCGCGAGGCTACGATGCCTATCACGCCCTTGTGCCAGTTCTCATTAAATACCACGGTAGATTTGCGGTTGATGAGCACCTCGTCGTTATCTATCATGCCCAAAGCCTCGTCGGTTATGGATACGTCGTGCCCTTTGCGTTCGGTATTTTTTATGTTAATAAGCAGTCCTTTTTCAAGCGCCACATTCTCGTCGCAGGCTATCAGCAGCTGTACGGCGTGCTTAGCATCGTCAATACGCCCGGCGGCATTAATACGCGGACCAAGTGTAAATACGATGTCAGATATGGTGTAGCTGGTTGTTTTACCGGCAACCTCCGTTAGTATTTTTATGCCGATGCAGGGGTTATTATTCAGCTTTTGCAGGCCGAAATAAGCCAGCACCCGGTTCTCGCCACTGATCTGCACAATATCGCAGGCTATACTGATGGCCACCAGATCTACATACCTGAACACCTCTTCAAAGGGAATGTCATTCTTCTCGGCATAAGCCTGTATCAGCTTAAAGCCAACGCCGCAACCCGAAAGTTCTTTGTAGGGATACTCGCAGTCGGGGCGCTTAGGGTCAAGCACGGCAACGGCCGCGGGCAAGGTGTCGCCGCAGGTGTGGTGGTCGCAAATAATAAAGTCGATGCCCAGCGTGTTGGCGTAATCAACCTTGTCGATGGATTTAATGCCACAGTCGAGTGCTATAATTAAGCTGAAACCCTTTTCGGCGGCAAAGTCAATGCCCTGGGTGGATATACCGTAGCCTTCGGCATAGCGGTCGGGGATGTAATAGTCGATGTTTTTGTAGCGGCTTTCGAAAAAGCCGTAAACGGTTGATACCGCCGTGGTGCCATCCACATCGTAATCGCCGTAGATCAGTATTTTTTCGTTATTAGCAATGGCGGCTTCTATCCGTTCCACCGCCTGCTCCATCCCGGCCATGAGGAAGGGGTCGTGCAGGTGCCTTTCGTCGGGGCGAAAAAAGTAGCGGGCATCCTCGTAATTATCAATGCCCCTGTTAATGAGCAGGTTGCTTAAAACGGGTTCGATATTCAGTTCGGCGGCCAGCCTTTTCACTTCTTCATCGTTCGCCTTTTGCCGTACTTGCCACCGTTTATTCATTATCTTTGTTGCGGAAAAAAGTAAATATAGAAGTTTTTTTGCATGGCGCACGGTGGTTGGCGTAAAAACTCCCGCCTTAGGCCAACCGCCATGCGCCACCCCACACACCATGGAAATACACACCCTCGGCGAAGGCTCCTACTCGGTTGATATCAGTAAAAAATTTATCCCCTTCGACCCGCATACCGATGACAAAAAAAGCCGCCCCGGCTCGCTATTTATACACGTAAACCCTTTTTTGATAAAGACGGCCGACGACCTTATCCTGCTTGATACAGGACTGGGCTACAAAGATACCCGCGACGAGCTGCACCTGCACCAAAACATCCGCAATGCAGGTTTCGACCCGGAAGATGTAACCCTGGTGCTCATGTCGCACCTGCATTACGACCACTCGGGCGGGTTGGTGGTTGAGCACGGCGGCAAACTGCAGCCAAGTTTCCCGCAGGCGCTGCATGTGGTACAGCAGGGCGAATGGGATTTTGCCCTGTCGGGAAAAGGCTCATCATACCATAAAGAAATATTTGAGGCGCTGCAAAGTACGGTGCAATTTACATTTACCAATGGCAGCGGCGAGTTAAAGCCGGGCATTAGCTACGAGCTTTCGGGCGGGCACTGCCCTTTTCACCAGGTATTTTTATTAGAGGAGGCCGGGCAAAAGGTATTTTTCGGCGGCGATGAGCTGCCTGAGCCGGAACAACTCATACGCCGCTTCATTGCCAAGTATGATTACGACGGGCCAAAGGCCGCCCAATTGCGCGAAGAGTACGGCGCAAGAGCTGCCGCAGACGGCTGGCAGTGCTTATTC
>JBDSIC010000324.1:0-5380 GCA_039918195.1 Mucilaginibacter sp. | reverse complement strand
AAGCATCCCTTGCCATTTGGCATGAGCATGCCGCCAAGTTTCCGCAAAGTAGATATATCGGGTATATGGTACCCTACAGAATTTGAAAGATCAAAAGTTAAAGCAGGCCAGCGCTTTCCCGGTCATGCTATGTGTGTGATAGGGTATAACGATAATATAAACAATGGGTCGTTCGAGGTAATGAATAGCTGGGGCACATGGTCGGGTAATAAAGGCTTATACTGGATCAGCTATGATGATTTCTACGACTTTTTGGGCGAAATATACTCGATAGTTGATTTTGATGAACAGGCTGCCGTTATAAATCCTGTACCGGCTAAAGTTGAGCCGCCCGTGGTGATAAAGCCGGTTGTACAAACACCGCAGGTAAAGCAACAGCCCGTGGTTGATATTGCCGAAGAAAAAAAGGCCCTGTTAAAAGGCAATATGCTGTTTACCCAGGTAAAACCCGACGGCGGTTTTGATGATATCAACGTAAATAAACATACTGTAGGCGGCGATGGCCAAAAGCTGGAAGGTGAAAAGGAAGATGCCTCGGCTTACGCAAACTTCGTATTGGCAAAGCCGTTTTATTCAGGCTCGCAGTACAAGATAAAGCTGAATTTAACCCAACCTGCTTATGTTTATATTATAGGTAACGATAAAAATGGGGTATACAACCTTTTCCCGCAAAAAAAATACAACGAGAGCGCCCTTATAGCCCCAAATAACGCTACGCTGTATTTACCCAGCGACAGTTCGCACTACACGCTTGATAATGTTACCGGCAAAGAAAAAATGTGTGTGCTGGTATCAAAATCGCCCATTTATATCGATGGGTTAAGCCAGCAGTTTAAGTATAGTGGTAACCTGTACCAGTCGGTGCGCAAGCTTTTGCCAAAACGCCTGCTCGAAATGAAGGCGGTGAGCTATTCAAACGAAAAAATAAATTTCAATACCGAGGTAAAAGAAGATAGCGTGTTGGCATTTTTTATTGAAATAGAACATTTATAAGTCCTTTTTCATACCTACCCACACAACCGTTAGCCGTAAAGTAATCTGCAAAAATTCCCATTATGCGGATAATATTAACTTGTGCAATCCATGTAAAGTTAAAGTTAGGTTAATATACCCCATTTTTATTCCATTTTATTCATTTTTTGAATTTGAAATGGCACATACATTTGATTTAACCCAATTATAAACAGCATCTAACTAAATCATGCTCGCTTTAATAGCAGGTTACCAATAATAAACTAGTGTTTAAACACATTAACAATTTTTTATTTTACTAACACCAAATCAAAATTATGAAGAAAGTTTACTACAGAAAGTATGGGCTTCTGTGTTTATTACTGTTAACCGCTATGGCGGGTTTTGCGCAAACCGGCAGTATTAGCGGTAAAGTAGTTGATGAAACGCAGCAGCCGGTTCCGGGGGCGTCAGTTACTATAGATGGCACAACCAGGGGCGCGGCCACAGATGTAAGTGGTAGCTATACCATTAACGGCGTAAGCGATGGCACCCATACCATAAAAGTACAATTTTTGGGTTTTACTGAAAAAAGTGCCCAGGTAACTGTTGCAGGGAATAGTATTGTTGCCAATTTTAGCCTGGCACCTGCCTCGCAATCACTTAACGAGGTGGTTGTAATTGGTTACGGTACAGTTAAAAGAAAAGATTTGACAGGAGCTGTTGCTACGGTTAGCTCCAAAGATTTTCAAAAAGGCTCTATTACTACTCCCGAGCAATTAATTGCTGGTAAGGTGGCCGGTGTACAAATAATAAATGACGGCGGCGCACCGGGCGGCAATACAAAAATACGTATACGCGGCGGCGCATCACTAAACTCAACCAACGAACCATTGATAATTATTGATGGTGTACCTGTTGCCTTATCCGGCGTAGCAGGTATGGGCAATGCTTTAAGCTCCATCAACCCAAATGACATTGAAACATTTACTATATTAAAGGATGCTTCGGCAGCTGCGATATATGGTAACAGGGCTTCAAACGGTGTTATTATCATTACCACTAAAAAAGGGTTATCAGGCGGTGATCTAAAGGTGGAAGGCAGTATTGTACGGTCTGTTGCAAATAAGACAGGTATTGTAGATGTATTAACTGCTGATGAGTATAAATATGCGCTGCAAACTTATGTTAAGTTACCCGGTGGCGATCCTACCAGGCTAAACCTTTTAGGCGATGCGCATACCAACTGGCAGGAACTGATCTATCGCCAGGCATTTAAAACAGATGCCAGCCTGGCCTTTAGCGGCGGCATAAAAGGCTTGCCTTACCGTTTATCGGGCGGTTATTTAAATGAGCAGGGTATATTAAAAACATCAAATTACCGCAGGTTTACCAGTGCGTTAAATATTTCGCCTAAATTTTTTGATAAACATTTAAGCGTAGACCTTAATTTAAAAGGAGTGCTTGCCCGTACCCGTTTCGCCAATACCGGCGCGGTTGGTTCTGCGGTAGCGTTTAATCCTACCAAATCGCCATTTGTTACTCCGTATGATTCTACGCTGCCTTTATCGGCTACTAACACCAATTTAGGCGGTTATTATGAGTGGGTTAACAGTAAGGGTGTGCCAATACTACTTGCAGGCAAAAACCCATTAAGTTTATTGGAACAAGAAACTAATAAAGGTGAAGCATACAGGAGCATAGGTAACTTACAACTTGATTACAAATTTCACTTTTTACCGGCCCTGCGCGCTAACTTAAATTTAGGTTACGATGTGTCAAAAAGTAACGGCAGTGACGTTTTGTTGCCTACACTTGCT
The DNA here is from genome assembly GCA_039918195.1 of Mucilaginibacter sp. Lineage (GTDB taxonomy): Bacteria > Bacteroidota > Bacteroidia > Sphingobacteriales > Sphingobacteriaceae > Mucilaginibacter. The sequence goes on along the minus strand of JBDSIC010000324.1, from coordinate 2,609 downwards.
GGCGCGTACGCTGTTGAAGGCAGCAGGACGATCTACTCACAAAAAAAGCAGAACAAGCTGCTTGATTTTTACCTGAATTACAATAACGAGTTTAAAGAAATCAACAGCCGTATTGATGTATTGGCAGGCTATTCGTACCAGGATTTCCTTAGGAGTTCCCCCTCTACATTTATACCTGGTAAAGGAGTTACCAATGTTAACCCCGATGGAAAAACTCAAAACACGCTGATATCGTATTTCGGCAGGTTAAACTACACGTTTATGAACCGTTACATATTAACGGGTACAGTGCGTGCCGATGGTTCGTCAAGGTTTGGGCCAAGTAACAAATGGGGATTTTTTCCTTCGGCAGCCGCTGCATGGGATATAAAACAAGAAGATTTTGCTAAGGATTCAAAAAGCATCACGCAACTTAAATTACGTGTAGGTTATGGCAAAACAGGTCAGCAGGAAATCACTAACGATTATCCATACCTGGCAAAATATAATGCCAGCGACGCTGCTTCGCAGTATCCTTTTGGCGATACCTATTACACCATCCTTCGTCCTGATGCTTACGACCCTAATATCAGGTGGGAATCGACAGCAACCTATAACGCCGCCATTGATTTTGGGTTTGCCGATGGCAGAATTGGCGGTAGCGTTGAGTATTTTGTAAAAAAAACCAAGGACTTGTTAAGCATTGTAAATACGCCTATATTTTCGAACTTTAAAAACGTGCTGATAACCAACGTGGGCAGTATGGAAAGTAAAGGTTTTGAATTTACATTGAACCTTGTACCGGTACGGAGTAAGGATGTTAATTGGGATGTGAATTTTAACCTTACCCATTACGATAATAAGATCACCAAGCTGAATTTATCAGGCGTTAACAGTCCTGAAGACCCCGGGGTAGCTGTTCAAAGCAGCTTCAACGGCGAGGCGTTGCAATACCACAAAGTTGGTTATGCGCCATATACCTATTATGTATACAAACAGTTGTATGATGGTGCAGGCAAACCTTTAGAAGGCCAATATGCGGATATCGACGGCGATGGTGTATTTAATAAGGAAAAGGATTTTTATCATTATAAATCTCCTAACCCAACCATGTTGTTAGGTTTCACATCAAACCTTACATATAAACAATGGAGCTTTGCTTTTACAGCCCGCGCCAATATAGGCGCCTATAATCAAAATAGTTATGCTGCCAATACAGGTTATGGTAATGCACTGTCATTCAGTAATTTCCTTAATAATGTTTCGTCAAGCATAAAAGATACCCGGTTTGTTGCCATACAGCAATATTCTGATTATTACATCCAGAAGGCCTCGTTTTTACGTATGGATAATGTGAACCTGGGATATAATTTTGGCAGGATAGCCGATGCGTTTACATTGGCCGCCAATTTCAATATACAAAACGCATTTATTATTACAGGTTATAAGGGCCTTGACCCGGAAGTGAACAATGGTATAGATGGTAATTTGTATCCAAGGCCGCGGATTATTTCATTAGGAGTTAACCTTGGATTTTAATTTTCAATTATAACAGACATGAAAACAAAATATATAAAAACCATTTTTTTATCAGGAGTAATGGCGTTAGTGGCATCATCCTGTCATAAAGACCTTGACCGGAAACCATTTGCTGATGTAACATCGGCGAGTGTGTATACCGATTTCAAGAACTATAAAGGTGTGCTTGCTAAATGCTACGGCGCACTGGCGCTTACAGGACAGGGTCTTGGCGATGCCAACCCGGATATTGGCGGTGTTGACGTTGGTTACCTGCGCGGTTACTGGCAGATGCAGGAACTGAGTACAGACGAGGCCGTAATTGCCTGGAACGACCAGTACCTTATTCCGTTACATACCATGGATTGGACATCATTGAACGGTTTGGTTAGCGCCATGTATAGCCGCATATCATTACAGGTAATGTATGCTAACGAATACTTGCGACGTACTACCGATGCAGAGTTAAGCAGAAACGGTATCACAAACTCTGATGATATAGCACAAAATAAATTGTATCGTGCCGAAGCAAGGTTTTTACGGGCCTTTAGTTACTGGCATGGCATTGATATGTATGGCAGCGTGCCTTTTGTAACCGAAGCCGATCCTGTGGGCGCGTTTTTTCCTAAACAGGCGAGCCGGACAGAACTATTCAATTTTGTAGAAAGTGAATTAAAAGCAATTGAAAATGAACTGGCTGAGCCAAAAACAAACGAGTACGGTCGTGTAGACAGGGTAGCAGCATGGATGTTATTGGCAAAATTATACCAAAATGCCGAAGTATATACAGGCACACAGCGTAACTCAGATGCTATCACATATGCCAGTAAGGTAATAGGTTCAGGCTATTCATTAGAACCCAACTATCCAAAACTATTTATGGCCGATAACCACTTAAATACAAATAATGAGATCATTTTCACGATACCTTATGATGGTGTGAAAATGAAAACTTATAGCGGTACAACTTTCTTAGTGCATGCTCCCGTAGGTGGTAATATGGATGCGCCGAAAAATTTCGGTATTGACGGTGGCTGGTTTGGTTTACGTACTACCAGCGCTATAGTAGGCCTTTTTCCGGATATAAGCGGGAAAACAGATACACGTGCCAT
>JBDSIC010000323.1:0-9402 GCA_039918195.1 Mucilaginibacter sp. | reverse complement strand
GGGCTGCCGTTAAATGCTGCCGCTTCAAACTCAGGTACCATAGCGCCGCGGCCAAATGTACCCAGGCTGCCACCTTTTTCTGCTGATCCTTTATCAACCGAAAATGTACCAGCCAGTTCAGCAAATGACCTGCCGCCATCTATTAATTTTTTTATCGAATCGGCTTTTGCATGTGCCTTATCCATACCACCTGCCTCTTCGGGGCTGATGAGTATGTGACTCGCAGTTACCGAATCGGGGCTCATGCGCGAATCAACCAGCTTAGCTAACTTGTAAGTACTGCCTGACAGGTAAGGACCGTAAACAAAACCCTTTGCTGAGTGGAACATAATTGAATCAACAGCCGGCTCCAATTGTCCTTTCTTTTGATAGGTAAAAGGTGTTTTGGTTTCAGAGTTTATTTGTACAAATAACGAATCGTTATCGCTTGTCTTAAATTCCTGGGCCAGTTTCTCGGCCTGTGCTTTTACAGCCAGGCTGTCGGCCTTTGATGGCGCGCCGTTAAAAGCAACATACTCAAAGCTCCTTAGTTCCTGCTTGTTTTGGAACAATGCTTTATGGGCATCGTAATATTCCTGGTAATCGCCATCACTAATGGTTACCTTATCATCAGGTACCGATGCGTAATCAAGCGATACATATTTAAAGTTGGCCAGCTTGTTTTTGGCTTCATAATCATCCTGTGCCTCAAGCGAGTTAACATATAAGCCGTTTGTGATCAGCGTTACATATTTTTCTGCTTTTTTCGATTCTACTATCTGCTCAACAAATTCCAGCCATTGTTTTTTGGTTGGGTCATCAGCTTTGGCTGTTTCTATATTTTTTAGGAACTGATTTAACCTTACGGCATCTACCTTGCCGGTTTTAGGATCGCCGAATGCCTGTGCAATTTGCGGGTGCGGGTTGTTACCACTTATCAGTGATTTGTTTTCATCAACACCAACCACCAGGTTAAGCTTGTTAAGCTCGCTATTTAATATGGCGCGGCTGGTAAGCTGGTTCCAAACATTTTCCTGTACGTAGGCAGTCATTTGAGGGGTTAAATTACCCTGGCCATACTGCTGCTGCATTTGCGCCGAAGATTTTTCAACAGTCTCGCTAAAGTCTTTATAAGATATCTTTTGCCCGGCAGCTTCGCCTATAGTATTGGTATCGCCTTTAAAATACGAACCGCCAAACTGTATAACCTCACCGGCGATAAAAGCAAAAAGTGCAAACGCAATAAATATGACAAGGATCAATCCCATCTTATTGCGTAAAAAATTCATTATTCCCATATAATCTGTATCCTAATATATTAACTATTTTAAAAGAGGGCGCAAGATACAACTTTTAGTAAAATTCCGTAAAACAAAAAATTCACTAAAAATCATCACTGCGCCATCGGGTTTTCCTTTACATTAAAGATGCCTGTTGATTGTTTTAAAGTGTACGGATAAAAACTTTCGTTGCTTTCAAAACTGGTGCCGTTGATGATATCGCCGTTTGACATGGTGATCTGCACCGGTTGATTGGAGCGTATCTTCTTCGTGTTTTCGTCCCATATCAATTCTTCTGATTTAAATACGTCGCCCTTATCATTGGTTGCCACCACGTTTTTATGCAATTCGGTAATACCTTCATTATCCCGGCGTATACCGTGTTCGGCAGTGATGGTGTTAACGGGTTTAGCTTTTTCATAAAAAACTATCTTAACACCGTTGGGCATTTCGTAATAAGGTTTTTTACCGCTATGCGTTAATAATACCGGCGCTGTTGTTACGGCCTTTACTTTGGCCGAATCGCTGTAGGTTATTTCTACATTCACGGTTCGGTCTACCGGTTTGCTTGCTTCCTGGGCAGATATTTCCTGTATCTGCTTCAAATCATTTTCGCAGGATGCAAACAGCAGGCAGGCCAGTACCGGCAAACCCGCGTATAAACAATATTTCCCGCTAAATATCATGGCTATTAATCAAACCTGTAACGCTGGAACCATTTATCATTAAGCGTAAACCCTAAACGGATGTTAATGTAGTTCTCCTTTACCAGTTGGTTAGCCAGCCTGCCGCGTGTGCCAAGTTCGGCTGATACATTTATCTTATAGAAGCTGGTATTGCTTGGTCCCGGCCTTAGAGGCAGGCCTAAACCTATTGTAAGAGCATATTGCTTGATGTCGTTATTGTTTACGTGCAGGTAGGTTTCGTTCCATAGAAATCCAACCCGGTAATCAACCAGCGCCCAGTAGTTGCCCAGTTTATTTATGTTGGGTGTAAATTGCGCGCCTGCGTTAATGGTGCGGCTATCCTTAAGCCCTGCGCTTGTACCGGCAATAGTTAGGTCGGACCATTTGCCCATGCTGTAATCTGCGCCCAGTAACAGTTTTTCGCCCATACGGTATGATACACCAAACCTGTTGATCATCGGCAATTGTAATTTTGATTTGGGGCCTACATTTTTCACAATACTATCCAGCGGTATATTCTCATTCCCGGTACCGTCTGACGTAAAGTGGCTTACAAAATCGCTGTTTTGTACATTCAGTTTAGTGTTTGCCGAACCTGAATAGCCGAATGTAAGCTTGTTGGTTTCAGAAATATCAACAATATATTGTGCGCCAAAGTCGTAATTAATACCTTGTATACTTGAGCTTTGCTCAACACGCGTATCATACGAGCCATACAAAGAAGGTATAGCGGTTGTGCGGTAATTTTTAATGTTACCAAATATATACGATACGTTAGCGCCTAAAAGCAAATGCTTGCCTATACCGAAACCATAGCCCAAATACGCCTTTGTAAGACCGCCTTCGCCGCTATACGAAAAATCAACAGCATTGGTATCAGACGGCAGGCCGCTGCCAAAGTTGGCCTGCGATTGCCTGTAATCATAGCCAACCTGGCTGTATGGCAATAAACCAAAGCTAAGCGCCGACCGTTTAGTAACCGGTATAGCGAATGCTAAATGATTTAACCTGAAGTTTTTGCTTGACTGCGATCCCTGCCCGTCCCTGATTAATTTAACCGTGCTGCCAAATACGGCCACATCAATAGTGGTAAGGTTGATGGTTGCATAAGATGCCGGGTTGAGAAAGTTAATGGTACTAAAGCCGCTAACGGTATTGGTAGCTACACCTATACCGCCCATACCCGCGCTTTGGGGCGTTAATTGCGGGTCGATATCGCCGATACCGTATTTTGAATAGGGCGAGCTGGTGGTTGAACCGTTTTGCGCACCTGCGTTAAATGCTATGGCAGCGAATAAAAATGTTATAAAAATCCTTGTGTACTTAATCATTATGCTGTTGTAATGCTGCGTTTAATCCTTTTAAAACCAAGTGAGGTTCAATTTTTATATAGGGGGCAAAGATGCTATTTTTCAACAGAGTATCAAAAAAAATGCTGTCGCCGCCTGTAAGTATAATATTTAGTTCTTTGTCATTTTGCCTGTAGCTCTCAATAAAGCCCGTAAGCTCATATTTTAACCCGTTTTGCACCCCCGACTGTATGGCCGTTGAGGTATTGTTACCATAAGTTTCGCCAAAGTTTTTATCTGCCTCAACCAGCGGCAACCCTGCGGTGTAGTGGTTTAATGCTTTATAACGGGTATTTAACCCCGGTGATATACTGCCGCCAAAAAAATTACCCTTTTCATCCACATGGTCGTACGTTATGGTGGTGCCGCCATCAATAACCAGGCTGCTTTTACCGGGGTACAACTGCCGGGCACCGGCAACTGCCGCTATCCTGTCAATACCTAAAGTGGCCGGTGTAAGGTATTTATTGGTGATGCCTTTTGCCATATCAGCCTTAAAGCTGACTACCGGTATCTTACCGGCTATTGCCGTAAGCCACTCCGGGGTTTCTTTTTTTACTGAAGATACGATCGCTTTGCTAATATGATGGGCAGTTATTATGCTATGTAAAAGGGCTGCATCCGGGTTTGTAAACTGCGCGGTATGCAGTAGTTCGCCCTGCTCAAAAACGCCCAGTTTTGTAAGTGTATTACCTATATCGATAACCAAACAGGTCATCAGGCCTTAACCATTGACAGTATGGATCCGAAAATAGCCAGGCCGTCTTCATTTGCCAGCAAGGTATCCGAAGCACGCTCGGGGTGCGGCATAAAGCCGAATACGTTACGGTTTATGTTACATACACCCGCGATATTCTCAATAGTGCCGTTAGGATTTGCGTCAGCCGTAATATTGCCCGATTCATCACAATACCTAAACAGCACCTGGTCGTTATCGTTAAGGGATTTCAGCGTATCGGCATCAGCAAAGTAATTGCCCTCGCCATGTGCCACAGGTATTTTAAGCACTCGTTGCAGGTCTATCTGGCTAGTTAATAATGAGTTGGTGGTTTGCGGTATAACAAAGGTGTTGCGGCAAATAAATTTACGGTTCTTGTTATGCAGCAATGCGCCTTGCAGCAAACCCGATTCGGTAAGTATCTGGAAGCCGTTGCAGATACCAAATACATAGCCACCCTTCGCGGCAAATTGTATCACTTCCTGCATAATAGGCGAGAAACGCGCGATAGCGCCCGAGCGCAGGTAATCGCCAAACGAGAAACCGCCCGGCAAAACTATAAAATCTACCCCCTGCAGGTCATGGTCTTTATGCCACAGGCGTACCACCTGCTGGCCCATTACTTTCTCTAAAACATAAATTATGTCCTCATCGCAATTGGACCCGGGAAATATAACTACTCCAAACTTCATGATACAAAGCTAATATATCAGCTTAAATTTGAACGAATTTTAAAGTTAAAAAGTGTTAAACTGGAAATAGATGATGCCGGCAAGCAGCAAAAAGTACAGCGTTTCGTAAAACCACCGCCCGGTGGCATACAAAAAATAGTAGCTGAATGATATGGCAAGCGGTATGGCACACAGCAAAAAGTGGTTCAACTGAAACTCCGCCTTTACATAAAAGGACAGCCCGGCAACCACAAAAAATACCAGCAATAACTGGAAGGATTTGCGGATATGCACGTAGCTTTTAAAGAAACCTTGCTGCAACTTATAGCCTGATAGTACCATAATAAATACTACGGGTACCAGCAGTGCATAATTGTAGGTATTGATGCGAATGCTGTTTGGGAAGCCAGTACCTAATGGCAGCCATATTTTGTAGAACTGGCCCAGTCTATCGTTCAAATAATAAAATACCGCCAGAAAGAAAAATACGGTGGCATACCCTATAATAACGGCTATCCACTCGCGCCAGTTGAACGGGCGGAAAATGATTAAGGCTATCCACACCACTAAAAACAGGTAAATGAATGGCAGGTAGATGAGTGAGCCTACGGCGACTATCATCCCCAAATCGTAGGCGGTTGATTTTACATCATCGCCCTGGTAAAGACTAAACAGCTTATACAACATCCAGATCACCAAAAAATTACAGATAAGCGGCGCGCTTAATGCTAAAAACGGCACAAACAACGCCGACAGGGTGATATACATCAGCGCCGGCAGGTATGATGGTTTGCCCAGCAGGTTATAATGGTTTATAACGCGGTTAAGCAATAAGGCCTGCAGCAGCACCAATGCCGCCGCGATAAGCACATTGGTAAAAGGCGACAGCGCATGCTCATAAGCCACAGGCACCAACAGGCGCGCAAATGGCTCCACAAAAACAAACTCCAGCTTTTCGGGCGCGTGTACCAGGTAACTCATACGCAGCAAAAATGCCAGTACGGCAAGCCATAGCATATTAAGCGGGTTATACGACCTGAAAATATTGATCATTGAGTTTGCAATATTAGTGGAAATTGTCTGAATCAGAATTTACAGAATTATAGAATTTACAGAATTATAGCCAAAAAAGGATTACAGGGCAGAAGTGGGCAAATCTTACGAAATAAAATTTACTTATATTACACCAACCAGATATGTATTCTGAAAATTCTATAATTCTGTAAATTCTGATTTCAGACAGTATACTTCCTTATCATATCATCCACTATCTGCGCCGTTTCATCAGGGAAGTCAACCTTTATGGTATTGCTGTCGCTCACCCATTTGTTTAAATGGGCAGTAAAACCATCATCAATAGCGTTAACCACCGTTACACCAAGCTGCGAGGCGGCAAGGGCATTGCATTGCTGCTCGAACTGGCCGCGCATGGGTATCATCATCACCTTTTTTTGCAGGAAAAGCGCTTCGGCCGGGCCTTCGAAACCGCCGCCGGTGAGCAGCCCTTCGCACGATGCCAGGCTGGTATTGAACGTTTCATTGTTTACCGGGAATATCTGCACATTACCTTCTTTGTAGGGCTGCTTTTGCCGTTTAGAAAATATCTGCCACTCCACCCCGCTAATTTTGCCAAGGTGCTTCAGCAAGGTTTTATCGTTATAAGCCGGCAGGTAAACGGCGTAGTGGCCTTTGTTTGAAGTCTCCAGCGCGCGTATCTCGCTACGGATAACGGGCGTATGTATAAAATCATCATACCTGTCAAAATGAAAACCGATATGGTGCGTGGTGGGCGAGTAATACTCGAACAGCCATTCGGCATAGTTCCAATTGGGTGGCCGCGGCGTATTGGGCGATTTAAAAGAGCATTGGTGACTTAACGATACCGAGGGTATTTTTTGCACCCGGCAGGCCCAGGCGCTAACCGGTTCAAAGTCATTTATCACCAAATCGTAATCGCTTAACGGCAGGTGATGGATATCGTGCCAAAGCTGCTTTAAATTCATGGTTTTGTAGGTCGCCCACTTATCTACCCCGCCATTTTTGCCGAATATGAAACTGAAGCCATGAAAACGGTACTTAAGCGGCTGCGACAAGCTCACTTCGGCCTCGGTGCCGCTTACCAGCAGGTCAACCTCGCCATACTGCTGCAGCAGGGGTACAATTTCGCGGGCGCGGCTGATATGGCCGTTTCCTGTACCCTGTATGGCAAAAAGTATCTTCATAATAATAGCGCTGTCAAGGTAGCAAAGATAAACGGGCGATGCAATTTAATGCGGCTACTCCTTAAATTTTTCGAGCAATGTTTTTACGTCCAAACGGGCGTTAAGGTCCTCGGCATCGGTTTTGTCTTCGTCTTCAGTGTCAGGCTCGCCTTCAAAATCCTCGGGGCGGTAATTAAAAATTGTCCACTTGCCCTGGTGGTACTCCAGCGCGGTAAGGCTTTCCACCCAATCGCCCGAGTTTAGGTATAAAACCGAGCCGCTGCCATCGGCTGCCTGCACCTCCTTTATTTCGGCATGGTGTATATGGCCGCAAATTACGTAGTCGTATTTTTTATCCACGGCCAAATCGGCGGCAGTTTGCTCAAAATGATTAATGAACTTAACAGCATCCTTAAACTTAGCCTTTATTTTTTGCGAGAAACTCATTTTAGGCCGGCCCACCAGCGTTAAACACCAATTGGTCATGCTGTTCAGCAATATCAGCGAATCGTAGCCTACCGCCCCTAACTTGGCCAGCCATTTGGAGTGCTGCATGGTAACATCAAAAACATCGCCATGAAATATCCAGGCCTTTTTGCCGTCAACATTCAGCACTATCTTATCAAGCAACTGAAAGGTGCCCATATTAAAATCGGTGAACTTCCGCAGCATCTCATCGTGGTTGCCGGTTAAATAATATACGGGTACGCCTTCGGTAACAAATTTAAGTATACGGCGCACTACCTTCATATGAGCTTCGGGCCAGTACGATTTGCTGAACTGCCATATATCGATAATATCACCGTTAAGCACCAGTATTTTTGGCTTTATGCTTTTCAAATATTTTAGCAATTCTTTGGCATGGCAGCCGTAGGTACCAAGGTGCACATCAGATATTACCACTATATCAACTTCGCGCTTTGCCATTAAAATAAGGGGGGTATTTGTTCAGCCGGCAAAAAAATGGCCGGTAATATTTGATAGCAAGCAGTTGGGCAGCAACTATTCGTTGTCTTCTTCCTCATCAACTTTTAGCTCATACGGACTGAAATAGAATATGCCGGTTAAACCCAGCAAGGCTACTACAACCAAATAAGTAAACTCAAAATTCATCGTGTAAGTTTTTTATCAAATATCCGGGTATTAGGTTATTCTACTGTTAAGACTACGTTAAAGTTAGAAAGTTAATTCCCTGTGGATAATTTTTTTATCAACAACAGGGGGTTTAGTGTTTATAACGTTTAATTATTGGTTAAGGTTACGTGGGTGGGCTTATTCACTCGCGGCGAAGTTGACCCCCCTGCCCCCTCTCTGCTGCGCAAAGAGGGGGAGTTTTTTCTTTTCATTTTATTTTTCTACTTTTCCTTCCCTTCCCCTCTTTGCGCAGCAGAGAGGGGTGGCGAGCGTAGCGAAGCCGGGGTGAGTCGACTGTGTTTTTGTAAAGCAAGGATAGTGCTTGTAGTTTCCGTCAGTCCCGCCATACGCTCATACTGCACAGGCATTAAGCACGGGGCGGGTACCCGCTACTGTCGGGTTTAGGTCGGCTAAAGTATGCGTTGTTTCGCTTTTGTCTGAATCACTGATTGCTTTGATTTTTTTGATTACACGGATTTTGTTCTACATTCCATTGCGTCCTCACCTGCAATTACCGCATTATGTAAAATGGTTACTTCCCAAATAACATTCCTATCGGGAAGGTATTGCATTTACAACAACCTCGTCAACTCTCCCAAACTTCTCACTTCCACAGCCACATCTTCGGGCTTATCAACCCCAAGCGGGTTAAAATAAATGGCATCCATACCATAACCTAACGCGCCGCGTATGTCGGCTTCAATGCTGTCGCCAATCATTACGCATTCCTCTTTTTTACTTAGGGCGAGATTAACTGCATGTTCAAATATTGCTCGGTCGGGTTTGTTAACGCCCACCAGTTCGGATATGATAATGTTTTTAAAATAGCCGGCTATGTTGGTGCCGGTAGTTTTTAGCGCTGTCGCCTCAATAAAGCCGTTGGTGATCAGGTGCAGGGTGTATTTCGACTGCAGGTATTGCAGCGTTTCGTGCGCATGGGGGAACAGGTTGGTTTTTGTGGGGCATATCCGTACGTAATCATCCTCAAAATCTGCAGGTATACCATCGGGATGCACGCCCAGCTCCATAAAAGTAGTTTTAAAGCGGGTTTCGCGCAATTCCTGCTTGGTGATGTTGCCCAAATGGTAATCGGCCCAAAGGCGATGATTATGGCGTGTGTAGGTTTCTATGAACAGGTCGGGCGATTGCAGGCCGACGTCCTTTAAGCGGTAAGTAACGTATAGTTCCTGCAGGGTTTCTTCTGCGTTGCGGTCAAAGTCCCAGATGGTATGGTCGAGGTCGAAGAAGATGTGTTTGTATTTTGTTGCGGATGCCGGGTATTCTATTCCGGAATTATTGTTACTCATTGATGCAAAGTTAGCTTTATCGTGATGCTTAACAAAACCACTGCCATTATTTTGACAGTGGTGCGGGGTGGTGCGGG
>JBDSIC010000322.1:0-3878 GCA_039918195.1 Mucilaginibacter sp. | reverse complement strand
ATGCTGCGTACGTATCAACAATGGACGATAAGATTGGCCTGCTGCTTAAAAAAGTTGACGAGCTGGGGCTTACCAAAAATACCATCATCGTTTTCCAGGACGACCAGGGCTTTTCAACAGAAGACCGCACCTTTGGCGGCGGCGGCTCGGCCGTACCGTACCGTGGCTCAAAAGAAAGTTTGTTTGAGGGCGGTGTGCGTGTGCCGGCCTTTATCAGCTGGCCGGGCCATATCCCCGTGAACGCCGTGCGCAGCCAGTTTGCTACCAATTTGGATTGGTATGCCACCCTTGCCGAATATTGCCACATAGCACTGCCCAACCGCAAAATAGACGGCCACAGTATTGTTAAGCTGATAGCATCTGAAAAGGAAAGATCACCATACCAGGAGTTTTTTTGGCAGTGTTTAGGTTCAAAAGAAAACCCGCAGTGGGCAGTACGCGAGGGCGACTGGAAACTGCTGCATAATCCGCTGCAATCAAAACCAACGGATGTAGACGAAAACAAATTTATGCTGGTGAATATGAAAAGCGACAGCACCGAAAGCACCAATGTAGCCGCGCAAAACCCGGACGTAGTGCAGCGGCTGCACAAAAAATACCAGGCATGGATAACTGAAGTTGTGGATCAAAAATAAAGATGTTTGCTTTTCACACGCAAATTCACCAAACAGTTTAACATGTCGCCTACGGAGTATGTAAAGCAAAATTTGGTTGTAACACCCAACCCGCTTGTGTAAGCAAGTATCTATACTTTCCTTATTATAATATATATCTGATATAACCTTTACTGCTCAAACCGCGCCAGATACCCTCCGCCCGCAGGCAGTGCAAGGCTGATCTGGCCGCTGTTGCTATAACTACCTGTAGTTAAAACTACTTTATTTATTGCCGCGCCTTCTTTCATTTCGGTGGCGTGCCAGCTGCCGGCACCTAAAAACGACAATTTAATGGCTGCGCTTTTAGCCGTTGCATTATTAAGCACCGACAGGAACCATGCTTTACCACTACGACGGGCAAAAACGGCAATTTCGCCTATTTCACTCGGCGGCAGTACAACGGTTTCGTCCCAAACAGTTGGTATTGCTTTTATAATATCTTTTACCGGGCTTACTGCCAGCGAGTCGGGGTTAGCGCCCAGTACCATCATTGGCGAGGTGAACAGGGCTATTGTAGCTATCTGGTGGGCCAGCGTGGTGCCTTTACCTACGTCACTGCGTAAGCTAAATGGCGTATAGTCCGCATGGCCTGCTAAAAAACGCGTAAACGGCACAATGGTATTATGTGTTGACCACACCGTGTTATCCGTTCCATACTCCAGGCCGCGTATGCCCTCGCGTGTCATTTCATTTGGCCAGGCATGCTGCGTTCCGGCCGGCTTTGGGGTTCCATGAAAATCTATCATCAAATGCATTTCGGCAGCATCTTTTAGCGCATCTTCCTGCCATTTTGCAACTTCCTGGTTCTCACCGGTAAAAAAGTCGAGTTTTAAGCCTACTACACCCACTCTTCTGCAACTGTCAAAAAAATCGCGGCGCCATTTTGGATCTTTCAGGCCCTGATCTTTCCAAAAAGAGATCGGCGTATAAGATTTCCAGACCCATATCTTCACACCTACCTCATTCGACTTGTCTACCAGGTCTTTCAGCACATCCCATTTTGTTTGGGTTTTAGTAGCCCAAAAATACTCCCAGCCCTGGTCAACCAGGTTATACTCCAACCCTATTTGCCCTGCCTTTTGCGAGTAACGCAGCATGTTTTTGTAACTAACCTCAAATATTGATGTGCCGGTTGTGGCTATCCACGACCAGGCGCTTTTACCGGGTTTAAGCCAGCTTTCGTTAACGCCATTAGGAAATAGTACCGGATCGGGCCTTGGCGAAACATTGGCGACGATATCAGAGTTAACCAGCGTATTCAAATCTTTACCAACCTGGATAATGCGCCACGGTGTATTAATAGGCCCGCTAAAGTTGTTTGCACCCCTTATGTTGGCCCTAAACATACGGTTGCCCGCAAATTTTAAAGCCATACCGCCAAAATTGGTTAGCCCGCCCTCAGAAATTGCAGCGTAGCCATTATCTCCCGGCAGTTTAATAGTTACCGGCGGACCGGCATTTAACCCATTGTTTACATTCTCGATAGCGCGGCGGGTATAGGTACCCTCGTAACTGCTCAAATCACCCTGGCTCCAGATCATACTTCCGGCGGGGATGGTAAAGCCGGTGCTGTCTGCAGGTAAACTGTTGCTGCCTGTAACCGGTATTTCATACCTGAAAGCTGCACCATCGTTAAAAACCTTTACATGCACGGTAAAGTTAGAATTGCCAGACCCGGTAACGCTATACTCGGCATCGGTGCAATTGCTAGTGGCCTGGCTATGCACACCGCGTGTAGGGTAAGTTTCAGCCATACCTATTTTATTTAGAAGCTCAACGGCCTTAACTTCATTAGTAAGCTTTCCGTTAACCGATACTACCAGCGGCGATGCCTCGATAACCGGTTTGCCGTCACGTTTAACCTCGTAATAAGCACGGTTATTTTTTACAAACAGGCTAAAATCAACTTTCGAATCGGGGCTTTGGATAGTTTTATTTAACTGCTGTACGGGTTGGGACGTGTATTGCTTCACATCCAGTTTAGGTGTGCCACTAACCAGCGAAGGGTCATACTCTATCGTGATATTCTTTTCTTCACCTTTTAGTATGGTGAAGTAGTTATCGCTTATGAGTACCGGCAATACCCGCTCATTAGTAGTGGGGTTAAGTAATTGCACGTGGATACCAAAGGCAATACCTGCTGAATTTGCCGGGTTAAGCAACTTCACTTTCATCAGTTTCTTTTTGCCCAAATTCTCAATACTAACCGTGGTGGTCAGCGTAACCTGTGGCATGCTGTCAAGCGCCGCATATTTATTGTCGTTACTCTTCCAGTACAGGTTATCAGATATTAAATTACCGCCCGCATCCTTTAATTCCAGCTTGATGAAATGTACTGCCGATAACGGCGATGGCCCGCTTTCGTAAATGGCAAACTCAAATAACGATACGCCAAAGAAAGTACCTTTTTCAACCGTTTGCATTTTCACATAGCGTGCAGTGGTTGGCGCGAAGGTGATCGCGTCAGTGCCGCCGTTGCCTGTGGTGGTTGAGTAAACGTCAGTCCAGTTTACCGCATCGTTAGACACCTGTATTTTGTACGATTTGGCATAGCTCTCCCAAACCAGGTTCACTGCGCTAAATGTTTTTTGCGTACCAAGGTCAACGTATATCCAGGTATTATTTGCCGAACTGTTGCTTGCCCAGCGGGTAGCTACATTTCCGTCGAATGCCCTTGGTGTAGGGTTATTTGCCTCCTGGCCCGATGCGGTACCTGTTTTATTTAAAGCCAAATTATTGCTGCCATAAGCGTTAAACGCGTAGGTGATGGTATCTTTAAGCGCGTTAATTACTTTGGTGCTGCTGTAACCGTTGGCCACAGTACCGTCCATATTATACAAGGTTGATTTAACAGTAAGGGAATTAACAGTTTTGCCTGTAGTATTTACCACTTTAACACTGTTATCGGCAGGGCTGTACTGCACGTGCAAAGGCTCGCAGGCTTTTTTAACACCGTAGTATGACCCGGTGCAATCAAGGTAGTAATCATACGTTTGCCATATCATGGTAGGGAAAGCCGATTGGCTCATCCACAGCAATAAACCCGAGGCATCGTTCCAGATATGGTCCTGGAAACCTTCGTACATGGCACGGTGGGTTTCAAGGTTTATCAGCTGCGCCTTTTTACAAAAGTCATCAATGCCGGTAGCGGTGCCATAGCTATTATTAATACGATTCATATAATCGCCTGGTGAGGCCGCACCGCCATAGGCCCAGTCATCG
>JBDSIC010000321.1:0-10813 GCA_039918195.1 Mucilaginibacter sp. | reverse complement strand
TTTTGCATACCGCAAATTTAAGCGACCGCAAATATAGCCATTAAATCGGCGCTTAAAACAACACTTATTTTACAATGCATCGTTTAAATATCTTTACTTTTGCGCTTTAATATTTTTGTTTTGACGTTAATAAAAAGCATATCAGGTATCCGTGGCACCATCGGCGGCGCAGCCGGCGACGGTTTAACCCCCATAGACATCGTAAAATTCACTTCAGCATTTGGCAGCTGGGCTGTAAAAAGGTCGGGTATAAAAAAGGTCGTTATCGGAAGGGATGCGCGTATATCGGGCACTATGGTAAATAACCTGGTTATTGGTACCCTGCAAGGCTTAGGCATAGATGTGATAGATTTAGGCTTTTCCACTACGCCGACAGTAGAAATAGCCGTACCCCTTGAAAAAGCAGCCGGGGGCATTATCCTTACCGCCAGCCACAACCCCAAACAATGGAACGCCCTGAAACTGCTGAATGAATACGGCGAATTCATTAATGATGCCGACGGCAAAGAAGTACTGACCATTGCAGAGAACAGCGATTTTACCTATGCAGATGTAGACAGCTTAGGCAAAGTAACCGCCGACGACAGTTATCTAAAAAAACACATCGATTTGATACTGGCTTTGCCATTAGTTGATGTAGCTGCGATAAAGAAAGCAAACTTTAAAGTAGTAATAGACTGCGTGAACTCCACAGGCGGCATATTTATACCGGCGTTGCTAAAAGCGCTTGGCGTAAACACCGTACACGAACTGTATTGTGAGCCAAACGGCCATTTCCCGCACAACCCCGAGCCACTGCCCGAGAATTTAACAGTAATAGCCGAAGAAGTAAAAAAACAGCAAGCCGACTTAGGCATTGTAGTAGACCCGGATGTTGACCGCCTTTGCTTTGTAAACGAGGATGGCACGATGTTCGGCGAGGAATACACCCTGGTAGCCGTAGCCGACCATGTACTGAAAAACACCAAAGGGAATACTGTATCCAACCTGTCGTCGACAAGGGCGCTAAGAGATGTTACCGAGGCTGCCGGAGCAAACTATAACGCCGCTGCGGTAGGCGAGGTGAACGTAGTAACCAAAATGAAAGAGACCAATGCCGTAATAGGCGGCGAAGGCAATGGCGGCGTAATTTACCCCGAACTGCACTACGGCCGGGACGCATTAGTAGGTATCGGGTTATTTTTAACACATTTGGCTAAGTACGGCAAGCCGATATCGGAATTAAAGAAGTCGTACCCGGATTATTTTATCTCGAAGAACAAGATAGAGTTGCAGCCGGGCATGGATATAGACGGTTTGCTAAAAAAGGTAGAGAATAAATACAAAAACCAACCCTACTCAACTATCGACGGGCTGAAAATAGAGTTTGACAAGGAATGGGTACACCTTCGTAAGTCAAACACGGAGCCTATCATTCGTATCTATTCGGAAAGCAGATCAGAGCAGGCAGCTAATGCTTTGGCGGAAAAGATAATTTCAGATATTAAGGGTATATTAGGTATATAATTAGTGAATGAGTGATTTAGTGAATGAGTGATTTTTTTTAGTTATGGCAATAGATAATAAAAATCACGCAATCAGCCACCCACTTAATAGCAATCACTCATTCACTCAGTCAACAAATCACTAAATAAAATGCGCGTTTACTTCGATAATGCAGCCACAACACCGATGGACCCCGAGGTGTTAAAAGAAATGTACAAAGTGATGGAAAGCCAGTTTGGCAATCCCTCGTCTATACATTCGCATGGCCGCGAGGCACGTACGCTGTTAGAGCGCTCGCGCAAAACTATTGCGGGTTTACTGCGTACCTCGCCTGCCGAAATATTTTTTACCAGTGGCGGCACCGAGGCAGATAACACGGCCATCAGGTGCGGTATTATCGACCATCATTTAAAACACGCCATTACCAGCCGTATAGAGCACCACGCTGTTATACATACGCTGCAGGCGATGGAAAGATCGGGTGTGATAAAGCTGAGTTTTGTAGATATTGACAACAAAGGCAATGTAGACTACAGCCATCTGGAAAAATTGCTGCAGGATAACGAACGTAGCTTTGTATCGTTGATGCATGCCAATAACGAGATAGGTACGCTGACCGACATTGAGCGCGTGGGCGACATCTGCGAGCAGTATGATGCCATTTTCCACAGCGATACGGTACAAACCATGGGGCATTACCCGCACGATTTGAGCAAGCTTAAGGTGCATTTTTTGGTGTGCGCGGCACACAAGTTGCACGGGCCAAAAGGGGTGGGCTTTTTACACGTTAACCACCGCATAAAAATAAAGCCCATGATATACGGGGGCGCGCAGGAGCGCAACATGCGCGGCGGCACCGAAAATATTTATGGTATTGCCGGCCTTGCCAAAGCCATTGATTTAGCTTATACTGATATGGATAAGCACCAGCAGCACATACAAGACCTGAAGTCATACATGATAGAGCAGCTGAAGGCTGAGGTGCCAGGCATTGAATTTAACGGCGAAATTGAACCCGGAAAAAGTTTGTATACCGTGCTTAATGTTTCATTCCCAGAAATGGACATGGGGGATATGTTGCTGTTCAATTTGGATATTTCGGGTATATCGGCCTCGGGCGGCAGCGCCTGCAGTTCAGGTACTGATATTGGCTCACATGTGCTGACTGCACTCGGCGTTAACCCGGCGAGGCCTTCGGTGCGTTTCTCTTTTTCTAAATATAATACAAAGGAAGAGGTTGATTTTACGGTAGCCAAAGTGCGCGGGCTTTGCGCGGTTAAGGTATAGTTTATCTCATATTAAAATTCATTTCGAACGCAGAGAGAAATCTTATACGCCCCGCAAATCGGAATACATGTAGTATAGGATTTCTCCTCGTACCTCGTTCGAAATAACATGCAGGTGTATTTGGGTTTCAATAAAAACAAAACAATACCCGGCACCCGGGAGTTTATTAGATAACAATTAACCAGTAATATCTATGGCAACTATCAATGCATTTTCTTTTGATGATCGGGATGATCAGCAGGAATACAATTATGATCTTGATGACACAAGTGCGGCAGGCGACCCGGATGACGATGATGATAACTTGGAGGAAGAAGAGGATGAAACCGATGAGTTTTTGAACGATGATGAGCTTGACCCGGCCTACGATAGTACTTTAGGTGATGATATCGCCTTTGACAGGGAATATGACGAAGAAGAAGGCAACGGTTTTGATGAGGACAAAGATTTTGAGGCCCACCTGGCCCCCGAGTCGGTAGACCCTGACCCTAACGAGATACCTGAAAAACAAGAGTCGGAACAAGAAGGCTCGGGCTATACGCCCAGCAGGGAATACAGCCAGCCACAGGAAGGTAACGATACCTCGTACCACGAGCAAACAGGCGTTACACAGCCAAGCCAACCGGAAGTTCCGGGAGGAAGCCCGGCTGAAGCATAGCGGTGAGAATCACGAGTTAAGAGCCAAGAATTAAGATAAAAATAGCGCTTTCGGCCGTGCGTTATCTATACCAAGATAGCAATGACATGGCAGCTAATAAAAAAGGGGTGCGAATATCGCAGCCCCTTTTTTTATATCTTAATTCTTGAATCTTAACTATTGAATATATTTCCTAATCAGCAGCCGGAGTTATCATCCTGATAAACGATGCCAGCTTTTCTTTCATTTCGCGGCGGTCTACTATAAAATCTAAAAAGCCGTGCTCCTGCACAAATTCGGCAGTCTGGAAGCCTTTGGGTAAATCTTTCTTAATAGTTTCTTTAATAACCCTCGGACCGGCAAAGCCTATTAGCGCGCCGGGCTCGGCAATATTAATGTCGCCAAGCATGGCGTAGGAGGCTGTTACACCGCCTGTTGTCGGGTCGGTAAGCAAAGATATGTACGGAACCTTTGCCTGCCCTAAAAGGGCTAATTTGGCCGATGTTTTTGCCATCTGCATTAATGAGAAGGCTGCTTCCATCATCCGGGCGCCGCCTGATTTGGATATCATCAGGAAGGGTATCTTGTTTTTAATGCAATAATCAATAGAACGGGCGATCTTTTCGCCCACTACCGAACCCATGGAACCGCCGATAAAGTTGAAGTCCATACAGGCAATAACCAGGTCAAGACCGTCAATTTTGCCGTGACCGGCACGTATGGCATCCTTCAGGCCGGTTTTGGCCATGGTTTCTACCAGTCTTTCGGTGTACTTGCGGGTGTCCTCAAAGTGCAGCGGATCGCCTGATACCAGGTTAGGAAACAGTTCAGTAAATTCGTTATTATCAAACAGGACAGAAAAATACTCTTTTGAGCCGATACGCAGGTGGTACCCGCAGTAATGGCAAACATATTGATTTTCAACCTGCTCAGAATAGTGCAGGGGTTTTTTACATTCGGGGCATTTGTTCCAAATGCCGTCAGGAGTTTCTTTCTTTTCCTGGGTAGTCGTAATTATCCCCTTAATTTCTCGTTTAAACCACGCCATATCTTTTTCGAAGTCTTTCAATATCTACAAAGTAACGAATTATTTTTTTGTTTGCGGGTTATTGTTGTAAAGTTGGAAGGTTGAAACGTTGTAAAGTTTTAAAGTTGGAAGGTTGCCGTCGGCTGCGTTAGGGATTGAGCGGATACCGGCCTTGCGCCTAAGGCCTGCAGGCGTATGAGCGTAAAGCCCGGCCCCGACGAAGGAGGGGGAACGCCATAAAAGTATTAATTAAATGCCCTTCTCTTACTCACCCTGTCATCGTTTCGCCCAACATCTTTCTTTACTTCGGAAAGAGGGAATTTTTAATCAACTAAATATCCATCAGTTTCAATAATACAATCAATCCCCGCAATTATTATCCCGCAAATTATCCAACTTAACATCCAACTTTGTATTTTTAAATCAGTAGACAATTTCAACCAACTGATTTGCTAAAAAGCGCCAACCTTACAACATTCCAACTTTGCAACATTCCAACCCTCCATCCAAAATAAAAGTGTACACCTTACACTATGTAAATAAAAAAAAGTATACCAAACCGGTAGTTTACAGCATAAAAACAGCAAAATTTTTATACCTTAGCAGTTCAAACCAAACTTTAGTTATTAATGAGTTTAAAAGATTACAAGGGTGTTTTGCACGGCGATCAGGTGCAGGAACTATTTGAAGCCGCTAAAAAGCACCAGTTTGCTTTACCGGCAGTAAATGTTATAGGTACTAACACTATTAACGGTGTTATGGAAACGGCTAAAGCTGTTAACTCACCTGTTATTATCCAACTATCAAACGGTGGCGCGCAGTTCTATGCAGGCAAATCGTTAGATAACTCGAAATTACAGGCCTGCATTTTGGGCGCTGTTTCGGCAGCCAAACACGTGCATTTATTGGCTGAGCATTATGGTATAGCGGTTATTTTACATACCGACCATGCCGCCAAAAAATTATTACCCTGGATAGACGGACTGCTGGACCACGGCGAGAAATTCTTTGCTGAAACCGGCAAACCTTTATTCTCATCGCACATGCTTGACCTTTCGGAAGAGCCTATCGAAGAAAACATCGAAATATCTGCTAAATACCTGGCGCGTATGGCTAAAATGGGCATGACCGTTGAAATTGAGCTTGGTGTAACCGGCGGCGAAGAAGACGGCGTTGATAACAGCGATGTTGACAGCTCGAAATTATATACCCAACCCGAAGATGTTGCTTACTCGTATGAGAAGCTATCTGAAGTTAGTCACCGCTTTACCGTGGCCGCAGCTTTTGGTAACGTACACGGTGTTTACAAACCCGGTAACGTAAAATTGCAGCCTGTTATCCTGCATAACTCGCAGGAGTACTTAAAGAAAAAACACAATATCACTGCCGAAAAGCCTATCAACTTCGTGTTCCACGGTGGGTCGGGTTCAAGCAAAGAAGAAATTCGCGAAGCGATATCTTACGGTGCTATCAAAATGAATATTGATACCGATATGCAGTGGGCATTTTGGGAAGGTATAAAAGACTACTACCAATCTAAAGAAGCTTACCTGCAAGACCAAATTGGCAACCCTGACGGTGCCGATTCGCCAAATAAAAAAT
Organism: Mucilaginibacter sp.; assembly: GCA_039918195.1. Lineage (GTDB taxonomy): Bacteria > Bacteroidota > Bacteroidia > Sphingobacteriales > Sphingobacteriaceae > Mucilaginibacter. The sequence goes on along the minus strand of JBDSIC010000321.1, from coordinate 4,775 downwards.
ATTATGACCCGCGTGTTTGGTTACGCAAAGCCGAAGAAACTTTTGTTAAAAGGTTAACCGACGCTTTTGCCGACCTGAATTGTATAGACGTGAACAGCAAACTATAAGCAAAGTCATTTTAAAATAAGAAAGAGCGCCAATTTAAACATTGGTGCTCTTTTTTCGTTTACAGAGGTACGAAGATTAATATATCATGGCAAAAAAGAAAAAGAATTTATTTGAGCGATTTGCTAATTGGGCAACGAATGCAACAGGCAGCTCGGCCGCTTTTATTATAGCGATATCGATAATTTTAGTGTGGATAGTTACCGGTCCGATTTTTAATTATACCGATACCTGGCAGCTGATCATTAACACCGGTACCACTATCGTGACTTTTTTAATGGTGTTTTTAATACAAAAAACGCAGAATAAAGACTCGAAAGCGATACATTTGAAACTGAACGAGCTCATCGCGTCGCACCAGGGGGCAAGTAACCGCATGGTAGACCTGGAGGACCTGAATGAAGAAGAACTTGATAAACTGCATAAGTTTTACGAAGAATTATCAGACCTTGCCGAAGAGGAAGATGATATACTTTGCACACACTCGATAGATGCCGCGCTGGAAAATCATACCACAAAACTGAGTTCATTAAAAACAAAATCGCATTATAACGATGCCCGAAGCAAAAAACCTAACAGTAAGCAAAGTAAATAACCCTGCCGATCTTGAAATAGTTTTCGCTATACGCCGCGAGGTATTTGTGGTGGAGCAAAACTGCCCACCCGAACTGGAGTGGGAGTTTGAAGAAGAATCTACCCATTTTTTAGCAAAGGTTAATGGCGAACCTGCCGGCGCTGCCCGCTGGCGTAAAACTGACAATGGCTATAAGTTAGAACGCTTTGCCGTATTACAGCAATACAGGGGCATAGGTGTGGCCCAGGTGCTTATTAAAACTGTTTTGGATGACTTGCCTGACGGGACGGAGTACGTGTATTTAAACGCGCAAATACAAGCTGTGGGGCTATATGCCAAATTCGGCTTTATACAAACAGGCCCCCAGTTTGAAGAAGCGGGGATACAGCATTTTAAGATGGTGCTTTCTTAATTTCGGATTTCGGATTTTCCATTTCGGATTTTTGCTAACCATCTCTGTAATGGCTTTAGTCTGCAATTGAATGCCTAATGATATTAGAAATTTTGTATCTTTCTAACATGGGAAGTTACAAACTTCCCTTTATCCTGGGGCTTCAGTTACAAACTGTAGCCAGTGGGGTGGAATAGCACTTCAAAAATTCCCCCTTCAGGGGGTTAGGGGGTTAATTATCCGCTTTCGTCACCGCGTTATTCTGCGCATCCGAAGTTTCTTTTACAAACCTGCGGATGATGATACGGTTACCCCCGTTATAGCTTACATAGCTGGCTACCCAGTTAATAAATACTATCCATTTGTTGCGGCCACCCATTAATGATATAAGGTGGATGAACATCCACGTAAGCCACGCAAAAAAGCCCTGGAACTTGATCTTGCCGATATCAACCACGGCCTTGTTGCGGCCTATGGTAGCCATTGAACCTTTATCGAAATAACTGAAAGCCTGGGTAGGCTTGCTGTCTATAATATTTAGTATGTTGTTTGCAACATTTTTACCCTGCTGCATGGCTACCTGGGCCACGCCGGGGTGCCCGTTAGGTGTAGCCTCGGTAATGCTGGCGGCAACGTCGCCTATGGCGAAAATGTTGGTATGCCCGTCTACCTGGCAAATGGCATTTGTTTTAATTCGGTTACCACGTAACATCACATCCTTGCCCAAACCTTCGGGTACCTGCCCCATAACGCCGGCAGACCATATTACGCTCTTGGTGCGAATACTTTTGCCGCCTTCGAATACAATCACCTCCCCGTCGTAACTCTCCACCTTGGTGCTTAAAAGCAGTTCCACGCCCATCTCCCTCAAAAACTTCTCGGCAGCTTTTGACGATTCGTCAGACATCGGCCCCAATACCCTTGGTAAAAAGTCCACAAGGTAGATCTTCATTTCTTCCTTGCGCAGTTCGGGATAATCTTTGGTGAGGATATGATTTTTTATTTCGGCAAGTGAGCCGGCAAGTTCTACGCCTGTGGGGCCGGCACCTACCAGCACAAAATTCAGGAAAGGCTCACGGTCTGCTTTCGAAGGTATCAGTACAGCCTCCTCCAAATTTTGCAGTATCAGGTACCTGATGTTCAATGCCTCGGGTATGGTCTTCATCGGCATGGCATAACGCTCTATCTCTTTATTGCCGAAAAAGTTGGTGGTTGAGCCGGTTGCCACCACCAAATAATCATAAGCTATATCGCCTATGTTGGTTTCCACAAAATTATTTGCATGGTTAATACCGGTAACTTCGGCCAGCCTAAACCTGAAATTTTTTTGCCCGTCGAACTTTTTGCGCAGCGAAAAAGCGATGGATTCGCACTCTAAACTGCCCATGGCTACCTGGTATAAAAGGGGCCAAAAGCCATGATAGTTATGCTTGTCAAGCATCAATACGTTTACGGGTTTGTCTTTTAAGGCTTTAGCCACTTCAAGTCCGCCGAAGCCGCCGCCAATTATTACTACTAATGGAAAGTTTGATTTATCTGCGAGATCCATATAAGATGGTATGTTTTAAAGTTGTTCTGTAAGCGTATAAAAACAAAAGAGCCCCAAATGTTCTTTGGGGCTCTTCTTAAATTTAATTATTTTTTATTTAAGACCTTTTTTCCCAAAGTCGATAATTACCGGAGTTGCCACACAAATGGACGAGTATGTACCGAATGTGATACCGATAAGCAGGGCGAAAGAGAAGCCCCTGATTACGTCACCCCCAAATATAAACAATACAATTAAAACAAACAGTACCGTTAACGAAGTAATTATTGTACGGCTTAATGTGCTGTTGATGGCATCGTTGATAACCACTTCTGTGCTTTCGCCTTTTGTATTGTGGTGCTTTAAGTACTCGCGTATACGGTCGAATACAACCACGGTATCATTAATGGAATAACCTATAACGGTTAATACAGCGGCGATGAATGCCTGGTCGATATCAAGCGAGAAAGGAAGCACATCCTTAAAGATCGAGAAGAACGATAGTACCAGCAAGGCATCATGCGCGGTTGCCACCATGGCACCCAGGCTATACTGCCATTTACGGAACCTTATTAATATATATACTGATATAACCAATATGGCGAATACCACGGTCATTGCTGCCGATTTTTTTAGTTCATCAGAAATGGTCGGGTCAACTTTTTGACGGCTGGCAATTTCGTATTTTGAGGATACTTCAGAAAGACCTTTAAAAAGCTGTGCCTGCACTCTATCATCTGCATCAGTTGCTTTATCATCTATCAGGTAGTTGGTAGTAATGCTTAATTTATCATCGCCAAAAGTTTTCACTTCGGCCTTACCAACACCAAGATATTTCACTATAGCTACACGTGCCTGTTCAGCATCTACTTTTTTATCCTTGAACGCTACGATATAGTTACGCCCGCCCTCAAAATCCACACCGTAATTAAAACCACGGGTGAAAATAGATATTAAACCGATTACGATGAATATACCTGAGAAGGCATAGAATTTAAAGCGGTTCTTTACGAACGCGTAATTAGCGTTTTTGAAGGTGTGTGAGCTCCATGGGTATGAGAATTTGATATCCCAGCCTTTATCAAGCATGTATTCAAATACAAGCCTTGAGATAAGTAACGAGCAGAATAACGAGGTTACTATACCTATCATTAAGGTACTGGCGAAACCTTTGATTGGGCCCGAACCAAATATTAACAATATCAATGCGGTTAGGAAGGTACTGATGTTAGCATCTAATATAGATGACAAAGCATGCTTGAAACCGTCGTTAATGGATTGCTTAAGCGATTTGCCCAGTGCCATTTCTTCACGTACACGCTCGTACACAAGTACGTTGGCATCCACCGCTATACCTAAGGTAAGTACTATACCTGCAATACCCGGCAGTGTTAAAACAGCGCCAAAGCTTACCAGTACACCCATCAGGAAGAATACGTTAATTAATACGGCAACAACCGCAACACTACCGGCACGATTATAATAAACCACCATAAATACCAATACCACAACAAAGCCCAGTACGCATGATAATAAACCGGCGCTGATAGCTTCCTGGCCTAATGACGGACCTACTACTGCATCGTTAACAATACGAGCGGGAGCGTCTAAACGGCCTGCTTTTAAAACGTTGGCCAAATCCTTGGTATCATCCTGCGTGTAGCTTCCTGATATGGATGATACACCGCCTGATATTTCGTTTTGTACAGTAGGGGCCGAGTAAACCACATTATCAAGTACAATGGCTATTGACTGTTTAGGGTTAGTTGCGGCTGCCTCTGCAGTTACATTTTTCCAGGTTAAAGCACCGGCAGAGTTCATTGACATGCTCACTTCCGGGTCGCCTTTTTCATTTATGGTAGCGTTGGCATCAGTAATTACGTCACCCGATAATACAGGTCCGTTTAATGCGCCGGCCAGTTTAATGGCATATAGTTCAAATACCTTTGATTTATCGCGTGGTTTAACAGCCCATAATAATTTAAGGTTTTTAGGGATAGTATTTTTTACTTCGGGGCTATTAAGGTATGAATTAACCTTGGCGGTATCTTTTTGCAGGGAAAGCCCTACAATTGAGCCCGGCGCCAGTTGCTGCTGACCATTTTGCCCCTGGTAAATAGAAGGCATCATGATAGAGAACAACGGGTTGGCATTGGTTTTTGATTTAGCGGTTAAAG